>WQYG01000001.1 GCA_009781395.1 Candidatus Bathycorpusculum sp.
ACTAAAACTCAGCGTGCCATTCTAGAAGCGTGTGGTTTAACAGAAAACGACCTAAAAAACTATCTCACAAACAAATAACTCACTTTTTGTATGTGCACAAAACACCGCAGAATTTAGGTTACACTTTAGGCAATGGCTATGGCTGAAGCAAGGATAATGTTTGTCTATACTGTCATCATAAATATTTAGCTGTAAAAGTTATTTCCAAGCAGTCCCTTAGTGTACTACACGGGCACATTTTCCATCAAATAAACGATGAAAACATTGTGCATAAAAAGACTACTCTCTTTTTAGGTTTTAGTGTAAGGTTCTAAGGAAAAGAAATATTTGTTGGAGTAGTATGCTATTTTGATGTACGTCTATGGAAGGTATGGGAAAAATGGCTCCGACATTAATTTTGAAATGTTCCAATTGTGCTGGTTTGATTCTTGCAGGGTCTACACAAAAAACCAAGTTGTGTCCTTACTGTGGTAAACGTATTACTTTACAAAAGGCGGTGCGTGTTGCTCAAGCTGCAAGTTCTATGGAGGCTTCTGAAATTTTAAAGCAGTTAAAAACTATGAATGCTCAAAATCCTCGCTTGAAATTTTAAGGTGGTTGTTGGATTTTTTGGAGCATTTCACAGGTTTTGCAGAGTTTTTGTGAGGTGGGTTCTCCGCATTTTTTGCAGGTTTTAAAGTCTTCTTTAGTTGTTATTTGTTCTATGGTGGGTCGTAATCGTTGCATGGTGCGGGAGATGGCAAATTTGGTTCCAACGTGTTTTTCTTCTATATAGTTGAGCATTGTTCGTATGTCGTTGCGTAGTGCATCTGAGGCATATGGGCAGGGGGTATCTTGGAAAGGTATTTTTTTTATGTAGGTGTATAGTGCGCTTTCGTTTTCGGGGATTTCACAGAAGGGTTTTATTTTACGTACAAACATTGGATGCGCTTGGTTAGTTATTGGTTTTTCTTTGGATAATCGTGTGGTGTCTCCGCGTAAGATGTTCATGAGTGCTGTTTGGGTTTCGTCGTCTAAAGTGTGGGCGGTGGCAATTTTTGTGGCACCTATTTTTCGAGCTGCAACATTTATGGCTTGTCGTCTTAGAACGCCACAGTAAGCACAGGGGGTTAATTCTGTTTGTCCTTGTGCCTGTATTTTTATGATTAACTCATCAAGGGTTAATCCAAAAAGTTCCTTAAAGGATGTGATGTAGAGTGGAATTTTTAGGGTTTTACAGTTTTTTTCTGCAATATCTAAGGCTTCATCACGGTAACCTTTGATGCCCTCATCTATGGTTATTGCAGTGAGGGTGGTTTGGGGTCTGTGTTTTTGGAGTTTAGCTAAAATGTGTAGCAAACTTAGACTATCTTTTCCACCTGAAACTGCAACTGCTAATTTGTCATCAAATTTGAGCATGTGATGTTTAGTTATAGTTGTTCGAACTTTTGTTTCAATGGATTCGCTAAAGCATTTTCTGCATAGTTTTTGACCTGAATATTTACGATAAAAAAAACTTTCTCGCTTCTTACAAACTGTACAATAATTACTTGTCATTAATATTCAGCATCTTCTTTATTATTTCCTATAAGCTAAATAAATCTATACACTAACACCACTTGAAAATGTGTGGATAAATAATATGTCTCTTAAACCCTATAGTAGATGCGGTGGTGATGCGTACCACGAAATTGTTTATACTGATAAGCATTGGCAGATGCTTCAAGAGTTGCGTGAAAAGGCTGCTTTTTTAATGTCTACGCTGGCAAAATTTCATTTGCCTGCTGTTGTGTATGGAAGTGTTGCACGAGGGGACGTAAAAGTTGGTAGTGATGTTGATGTTTTTGTTGTAGAAGGTGGGGCAGGTGGTGGGGTGCAGAATAGTTTTCTTGTAGAGGCTGCGTTAGAGCAGGCTGGTGTTAGGGTTAATAGTCGGTTTGTGGTGCAGGCTACTCCTTTGTATGCTATGAAGGCTTATCTTGAAATTGATGAGGGGTGTAGTGTTTCTTTTCCTTTGATGGATATGCGTAGGGTTGAGCGTGAGTTTTACTTGTTTGGTGGTGAAATGGGTTTGTTTGAGCTTAAAGAGGGTTTGCGGGTTGTTGGGGTGGATAAGCGGCTTATGTTTATTGAGCCTAATTTGGGGGGGCATGTGGAGAGTAGTATAGTTGGTCGGGAAGCGTTTGTGGCTAAGTTTTTGGGTATTTCTGTTGAAACGGTGTTTGATAGGGTGCGTGCTCTTACAAAGCGGAGTTTGGTGGGTCGAACGGGGGTGTTTCTTAAAAAAGAGTTGGCGCCGCAGGAAACTTTTGAGTTGGCGCTTAAACGGTTGTCGGATTTTAATCCTGCTATACGACGTCGAATAAAAAAAGTTTAGGGGTAGGAGCAGTTAGTTGGCTAGTTTGTGTAGTAGATTAGCTCTTTTTCTTCTAGTATTTGTTGGATTTTGTCTACTGCTTCATAGACTTGTTCTTCTTTCTTTGCGCCTACACAGACGAGTTTGCCTGCGCTAAATATGAGGAAGACTACTTGTGGGTTGTCCATTCTGTAGACTGCTCCTGGGAACTGTTCGGGTTCGTACATGACGCGGTTTAGTTTGTAGATGAGGCTTTCTAGGTCAATTTCGCCGCCTAATTCTGCTGAGGCTACAATGTTTTGGATGTTTACGATTGGTTTTTCTGTAATTTGGATGCCTTCGCTGCGGAGTTCTTTTACTACTTTTTCTACGGCGTTTCGTGATTCTTTTTCTGATTTAGCGCCGGTGCAGACCATTTTGCCGGTGCCAAATATTAGGGTGGCTGTTTTGGGTTTTTTAAGCCTGAAAACTAGACCTGGAAACACGCTTGGGTTGTATTCAGTTTGTGGAAATTTTTCTACAATTTTTTGTAAGTCTATTTTTTGGTTAAGTGAAACGGAGGCTACAATGTTTTGGATGGATATGATTGATTTTCGTTTACTCATGTTGTTCACGTGTTAGTCTATTTAAATAGTATATAAGGGGTATATAAAGCCCCCTTATAAAGGCTGATTTTGTAGCGCTGTTTTTAGAAAAAATGTTGTTTAGTATTTGGATGTCTAAAACATTTATTAGAAATGTTGTTATGGCAAGTGTGGTGTTATGTGTTGTTTTGGTTGTGTTTAGGTGGTGTTAGTGGGTTGTGTATGAGGTTTTTTGATTTTTTTAGTAAAGTTTAAATTGAACTGTTTTGCTTTATCTGCGAAGGTATAAATTATGCCAACTCACGGTTCATTATCTAAAGCAGGAAAAGTCCGCTCTCAAACGCCAAAAATCGTCGCTAAAGAGAGAATAGCGCCAAGCCCAAAAACAAGAAGCAGACGCAACTATGAAAAGCGTGTGATTCTACAGCGCAAACCCGGACAAAACTGGATGTAAACCTACTCATCCATTCTAACTCGTTTTTCAAACTTTAACCATTATTTTATTAGTACAGTTTATTTATCTGCTAACCAACACTGTTTTGGTAACATAATTTGGACAAAGTTGCTCTCCGAGACGTCATCGACACCCTACTTTCCATGCCCTCCCCAACTCATGAGGATGTAAATCGACTAAAAATAAAAGTAGCCGCCAAATACCACCTACCTAAAATGATTTCCAACGCCGACTTAATTGCCATATTAACCCCCAAAGAAAATAGCCAATTATTACCCATACTACAACGCAAAACAACACGCACCATTAGCGGCGTAACAGTCATTGCAACAATGACTGAACCTTACCCTTGCCCCCAACCTGAACCCTGTGCTTACTGCCCCGGCGGACCCACTCAAGGCTCCCCTCAAAGCTACACAGGACATGAACCCGCCGCCATGCGAGGCAGCCAAAACAATTTCGACCCCTACCTACAAGTAAAAAGCCGCATCGAACAACTTACAGCCATCGGACATAAAGTAGACAAAATAGAACTCATCATTATGGGCGGAACCTTCCCAGCAACACCCCCTGAATACCAAACACACTTCATCCAACGCTGTCTTGACGCCATAACAGACAAAACATCTGCCAACTTGGAAGAAGCAAAAACTTTTGCTGAAACAAGCAAAATGCGCAATGTCGGCATAACAGTTGAAAGCCGCCCCGACTGGGCAAAACAACCCCACATTGACGACATGCTCAACATGGGCGTAACACGCATTGAACTTGGCGTACAAAACCCCTGCGACGAAATCTATAAAATAGTTGGCCGAACACACACCGTTGCTGACGTAACCGAAGCAACCCAAATCGCAAAAGACGCCGGCCTAAAAATCGTCTACCACCTAATGCCCGGCATGCCAGGATCTAACCCTAAAAAAGACATCAACACTTTTAAAACAATCTTTTCCGACCAACGATTTAAACCTGACATGATAAAAATCTACCCCTGCCTTGCAATCGACGGCACAAAAGCCTACCAATGGCTACAACAAGGCAAATACCAACCCTACAACACCGAACAAGCCGCTGAAATAATCGCAGAAATTAAAAAATTCATACCCAACTGGGTCCGCATCATGCGAGTACAACGCGACATCCCCGCAAAACTAATCCTAAATGGCGTAAAAAAAAGCAACCTACGCCAAATAGTCCACGAAAAACTAAAAACCCAAAACATAAAATGCCAATGCATCCGATGCCGCGAAGTAGGACACCGCATAGAAACCGACAACATAAAACCTAACCTCAAAAACATAGAAATCCTAACCCAACAATACACAGCATCAAACGGCACAGAATACTTCATCTCAGCCGAAGACCCCAAAAACAACATACTACTAGGATATCTACGCCTCCGCATACCCTCACCAAACGCCCACCGCCCAGAAATCACAAAAACCCCCACAGCCATCATCCGAGAACTACACATCTACGGCCCCCTAGTACCAGTTGGACACCACACAACAAACGCTTGGCAACACAAAGGCTACGGACAACAACTCTTACAAGAAGCAGAAAACATAACAAAAAAAGAAAACCTAAAAAAACTACTCATAATAAGCGCCTTAGGCACAAAACAATACTACATGCGAACAGGCTACCAACACGACGGCCCCTACATGTCAAAACACCTATAACAAAACACACAAACCCAACCCACAACCTACAACCCCCCCGATACATCACCTACCTAACTACCTAACACAACCCATCCACACTCCACACCCAACTAATAACAATAGTTTTCCAATGCTAAAAAAACATAGTTTATTAGGGAGTTCACAGATTGTTGCACTACAACTCACACTATGCGGGAATAGTACAGCTTGGTTAGTACATAGGCTTGCCAAGTCTAGGACTCGGGTTCAAATCCCGGTTCCCGCACCAGCTATCTGAGTATAAAGCCATTCCTCCTTGTTCTGGTTTAAAAACTCTCAAAACCAAAAGCATCATGAAACCCCTAACTCAAAATTTAGTTCTACCCCCAACGGTAATTGATGAGCCTGTGCATAATTATCAACAGCGACTTGACCGATCTCGCCACAACATAGCCTCACTGCCACACAGCGAAATAAGTCTCCAGTTTCTTGATCATCTAAGCGCGCTTGGTCTTTCTGTAGGTAGAGTATCAAAATACGCTTCACATTTACCCACTTTACTGCGCATAATAGGTGATGATGTTAAGGGAATGTCGAAAATTAAAGTGGACAATGCACTCAGTGAAGGTATGTTGTTGCTCCATTAAGATTTCAAAAAAATGTCAAATTTATTTATCGACAATCCCTAAACTTAAAACTCTAACTAAAGCCGATGCAGAACGAATTGTTGCCGCTATAAATGCTAGACCAAATAAAGCCTCAACCAAATCTGATAACAAACTGCTTTTGCGTAAACTGGTGCAATATGCCAAAAAAGGTAGCTGCTCCAAACAAATCTCATAAAGTGAACTTTCATTGAAGTGCAATGGAAAATCCAGTTTGCCCTGCTACTAACCTTTACCTTTTACCCTGCCAACTTTTAAAATGAAAAACCCTTTATCACAATTAATAATTGTTAAATATGTGCAGTACCATTAAAAGTTGAGGCTTATGGCAACTGAAGCAGAGTTTAAGGAACTAAAAGATACTGTGGCAAGTCTTGTAAAAAAAGTTGACAGCATGAGTGAACTGTTAACGAAGCGGTTGATTGAAACGGTGGAACCTTTGCCTGATGAAATTGAAGCTACACAGCAGTATCAAGAGGATAAGAAAAACAAAACAATAGAATTCATACCTTTGGAAAAATTGCAGAGGCAATAATTTTTGTCCTCAAGCACAAAAGTTATTGTTAGTCAAAGAGCAGAAAAACAATTTTTCTGTCTCCCAAAAGATATTCAAGACAGAGTGTTTTGTGCTTTACGTGTTTTACAAAATGAAGGTCTGTATGGAGAACTTGATGTACAAAAACTACAAGGGTCATCTAATCTTTTTCGGATTAGAGTTGGTACATATAGAATTCTTTTTGAACTTTGCTCTAAAAACGTTATCAAAATCTATGCAATATTGCCCCGTAAAACCGCATACAAACTTTAACACAGTAAATTATACGAAAACCCGTTTTCTGGAAAAAATTGGTTTAAAAATCGCTAAAGACGTTTTAGACTACGCATTACATTCAGGCCGAAAAACAATTAAAACCAAAGATATAGAGTTAGCCACTAAAAAATAATAAACAACGGCCTAACATTGTAAAAATTACTGCTATAATTATTGACCATAAAACTTTCAATGAGCAGCTGTGTATGTTAACCTTCTTTTTCATGGCCAACATTTTCTGTTCCTTAGATAAGTTTTCAATTGCATACCATACTCCACTTGAGATATAACTGCTTATTTTTCACAACATACGCTAACACTTCATCAAGTATTTTTCTACTTCAGCGTTCAATAACAAACTATGGCCTTTCTACACCAAATATCATCAACAAAGAGAAAATCATCATAGCAAATTTTTCTTTAAACTTCCTCTTAGGGAATATCGGAAATTAAAGTTAACAGTACCTCAACGTAAACATGTTGATGCTCCATGAGGCTTTATCGACAATCCCTTAGTACAAAAAATAATAAGGTGTTAAGGTTTATTTATTTAGCATAACGTGTTTGATGACTTTGGCGGTAGCGATGTCAAGTAAGAAAAGCTCTCAAGATAATAGTACGGTTCGTATACGTGATAGTACTGCAGAATTTTTAACGTTTGCATACCAAACGGGTGGTGATGGTGTGGAGGTGCGTGTGCAAGATGACACCATTTGGCTCTCACAAAAAAACATGAGCCAATTATTTGTTACAACCTCAGATAACGTTGGTCTTCATTTGAAAAACATTTATGCTGATGAAGAGTTATCAGAGTTGGCAACTGTTGAGGATTTCTCGGTAGTTCAACAAGAGGGTCAACGTGAGGTTCAACGCAAAGTCAAACATTATAATCTTGATGCTATTATTGCTGTGGGGTATCGGGTTAATTCTAGGCGGGCTACGGCTTTTCGTCAGTGGGCTACTGGGGTGTTGCGGGATTATACTTTGAGGGGGTATGTGCTTGATCGGAAGCGTATGGAAAATGGTGTGTTTCTTAATGAGGATTACTTTGAACGTTTACTTGAAGAAATAAGAGAGATACGTCTCTCAGAGCGGCGGTTTTATCAAAAGATTACCGATATTTATGTGATGGCTATGGATTATGATAAAGATTCGTCTGTTACGCAAGAGTTTTTTGCAAAGGTGCAAAATAAGTTGCATTTTGCAGTTCATGGTCATACGGCTGCAGAGTTGATTTATGAGCGTGCGGATGCTGCAAAAGACCATATGGGCCTAACCAATTGGAATAATAGTCCAAGAGGGCGTATTGTAAAAAGTGACGTTAACATCGCCAAGAATTATTTAACTGAGGTAGAGTTGCAAAATCTGGGTTTGTTGGTTAATGCTTATTTGGATTTAGCGGAGCGCCGTGCAAGAGGTCGTGTTCCTATGACTATGGAGAGTTGGGTAGCGCATCTTGATTTAATTTTACAGGCGGATGGTAACGAATTGTTGTCTAATGCGGGACAAATTAGTGCTCAAATAGCTAAAGAACATGCCGAAAGTGAGTTTGAAAAATATCGTATCGTGCAGGATAAATTGTTTGAAAATGATTATGATAAACAATTAAAAATGCTTGAACAGCAAGCAGCCTCTGCTGACACCGAAGACAAATAGATGTGAACCTGTTTCTCCTGATAATGTGATTTGTAAAAGTGTCATGCAGTGCAACCTAAATTTTTATTAGGTTTGTCATGATTAAAAAACGGTTTTTTGTATGTTAATTTTTCCCGTATGTGTCAAAATGAGCCCATATACGAAAAAATAATGCTATACGTCCATCATTTTCACCATACAACTCGTATGTGCACAAAACACTGCAGAATTTAGGTTACACAATCCCTTATTTGCTTCAAATATTGTTCATGTTTGTGTTTTGACTTGAAGTTTCTTCGTTTTTAAATACTACTGTTAGGGCAAAAAATTTTTTAGGGGTTGTTTCTGCATCAAATAATTTTTGTTGTTTATTTGTGTGATGTATTTTCTGTGTACGCTTTCTTGTTGAATTATAGCAACATTAATTCATATTAACGCAAATAAATGTGCAGAAAAGTAGTTTTAGTCTGTGTCTGATGTCAAAGCATGGTGTACTCAACGGTATTAAACTAGTTGGAATAGCAGATACGTGTCAATGTCATTTAATGTTGCTATACTATTCATGGAGGTTTTAACATGTTGTGTTGGTTTTAAAAATGTTTGAGAATGGGGTTGATGATAAAAAGGGGTTGTTGGTAGTTTAGGTTGGTGTTGTGTTTGTTTGGGTGGTTTGGAGGGTGTGCTCGCATTGTTTGCAGTAATTGGTGTTGGTGTTGTTTTCGGTTCCGCATTGGCTGCAGTAGATTCTGTCAATGTTTGGGGGTGGGGTGGTTGTGTATGTTGGGGTGTTGTTGGTTGTTGTGGGGGTGGTGGGTTGTGGTTGGATTTGTTTGTAGCTTTTTGCGGCAAAGATCCATCCTATCCAGTTTATTAAGGGTATGATTGAGCCTATTAGGAAGAGTAGTCCTGTTGTTTTGAATGTTTCAATGTTTGTTTTTTCGCTGAGTTTGTTGAAGGCTTGCCAGTAAAGGATTCCGTTGATTATTCCAAAGATTACTAGTATGCCTATGATTGTTGCGTAAAGTGTTATGATTTGTGTGATTGTTGAGAAATTGTTTTCTATGGGGAGTTGCATTGTAGGGTTTGTTGTTGTAATAAGTGTGGTTGTTGTTATGATGGCAGATATTATGCTGGTTATTATGGCGCCGATGGTTGTGAGTAATAATCCGTATAGAATGTTTCTAAATATTGCCGGTTCTTTGTAATAGTTGGCTAGTTTGTGCATTGCTAAGAGAAATAGAATAAGTGCACTGATGCCTGCTGCGCCCATGATTATGCTGGTGCCTATAAGTGCGCCACCTAAAAATGTAGAAAATAGATCGATGGTTGGGTTGACTAGTATTTGATGAAATAGGGCTGCAAATAAGCCTAAAGCCACTATAATTCCTATTACGGGCAATATGATGTTTATCATACTTGCTGTGTACCCGTATTTTTTAGCTGATTCAAGAGACATGTTTTAACCTCTAATAGTAATTATTATTATGTTTACTAAATAAATCTTTGTAGTGTAACAAATTTACAGTTGCGTTATAGTTATGATGCTAAGGCTGTTATTTTTATTGTTAGAGGTTATTTATGTATTTGAGGGTTCATCGCATAGCAAGAGTTTTGGGGTTTAATGATCATCTTAATCTTCATTTTTTCGCCCAAAATAAATTGCAAAAAGACGATTGTGCAAATTATACAAATTATTTCACTTTATTTTTCCGAAACTGTGCTATGGTATAAACGTCGTCAAGTTGCTGAGCAACTGTTATGTTCATAGTTACGGGTATAAATTGCATTGTCTTGCCCATTGGTTTTGCATTTTTGATTAATTCTTTTGTCTCCTGACTGATGGGTAGGTTTTGCAGTTCAGTTTGAACACTGGTGGAGAAGAAAAATGAAATCCTAAAAAAGCCCTCCCATATTGAAAGCCAAAAGATTGGTTTTACTTTATTTGTTCCTCGCGTCGTTGTCCACTTGTATTCCCCCTTTGTCAGCCACGCTTTGCCGTCATTATAGAATCGCCAGTCCATGAGCGTAATGTCATAGTTTCTCAATTCATTAATGAATTCAGAATAAGTTTCGTAGGCTGCGCCAAGCCCCTCTGCGATAACTTTGTTTGTCGGTTCAATGTTGAAGTCGCGTAATAATTGTTGTTCTTTCAAATCCATTCTATCCTCTGTTTTATAGAAGAATAGGCACCATGTTTTCTACGTCTAAGCTTTGTCTTATATAGGTTTTATCACCTAATACCTGCAGAGTAGTAGATGAGATCTTTCACCTGCTATGTTGTTGCTTAGTAAATAATTGAGTTATAGCTGTTGGAAAGAAATAACAGCCTTATGGTTTTGTATAGTGCGACCTTAAAGTTAAAGGTGGTTGGAGGTTTGGGTTTTGGTTGTTATTTTTTCCATTTGCCTTGAGACCATCGGACAAAGGCTGTGGGGGTTATTTTGACGATGGGTAAGTCTCCCTCTTTCCAGCTGCCTGCTTCTGTTTGATATTCCGGAAATTTTTCTCTAAGCATGGAGTGGGCGTATTGGTATTCTTTGCCTTTCCAAAGGATTTCTGCTTCTCCCTGAATGCGAACACCTCGTATCGTTGACCAGTTATTTTTGTCATAATCATCAAAAACTACCGACACCTGCGGGTTAGCCTCTATCTGTTCAAGTTTAGGCGTGTCGGGGTCAGAGGCGAAATAAATAAAGACACCATCAAAAACTGACCACACTGGACGCACTACGGGTTCACAGTCTTCAGTTGCAGTTGCTAGACGGCAAACTGGTAATTGTTGTACAAAGATTTTATCGGATTTTGTAAGTCTAATTCCCATTTTCATCAACATGACCAGCATGTATTGTTAATGTTAATGTATTCTGACCATAAATAGTCAATATAAACCTTTATGGAAACATCAAGCCATCAAATAGTTCTACAAGGCACTGCCTTGTTTCACTGCTATTTCTGTTAAATCCACTTGGGTAACAGTCTATCAATTGCCAAAAACATTTTCAAACATACCCTCCATTGAGGATACTTGCAGTACAAAATGACATTTTGGAACATACTGTTTTTGTCGTCAGAAAGGTTTAATTTATCTATAGCAATATGATTGGCTAACTTGTTAGCATAAACAGTTAGTGCGTGCGGGATTCCCCAAGCCTGGTATGGGGCAGGCCTGCTAAGTCTGTGGTCGAAAGGCCACGTGGGTTCAAATCCCACATCCCGCGCCAATTTTCCTCTTAAACATTTTACCTATTACTTACCTTCAACTTTTCCGTGCCTCTTAAAATTTCAATTTGAGTTTGGAACTGCGTGAAAATAATGAATTGATTTTTGCTGAAATGATGTGTTGGATAAGGTTGAGGCTTTAAGTGTTTATGCTGGTTTGTCTTCTCTTGTAGTGCTGCTACAAGGGAGACATTGTTAAAAGGAGGGAGAGTTTTTGAAAGTTACAAGAGAGGGTTTTGTTGTTAGGGGGTTTCTTTTGGGGTTGGGTTTTCTATTTGGAGGTTGTTGTTTAGGATTTGTAGTTTTTTTGTTGTTGTGGGTATTGTTGCGATTGTTATTTTTGTTATAGTTTGCGGTTGTTGTTGTTTTGTGTGTATTGCGTTTTTGAGGCATGTGATGGCTAATTCTATGGTTTGGTTAAGGGTCATGTTTTCTTTGTATTGTTCGGTTAGTTGGGTTTGCACGGTTTCTCTTCCTGTGCCTAATGCGATTGCTTTGTAGGCTTTGTAGGTGCCACTTTGATGTGTACAGAAAAGATGAGGTCCCGTTTTGTCAACGCCTCCTATGATTAAAACCGCTCCAAAAGGTCGTCCGCCTCCATGTTGAGTGAATACTTGTTGAGTGTTACTACATTTTTTAGTTATAGTTTCCACATCAACAGGTTCATCATACGTTAATTGGTTACTTTGAGCTTCATGTCGAGCATTTTGAATTAACACTCGCGCATCTGAACCTAAACCTACAATAGCTGCCCCAATATGCTCCTCTATTTGAAAAATTTTTAATGAATGATCTGACTCTTCAAGAGGATCCGTGATTTCTTCTGAAGCTAACACTACCCCTTCAGGACATTTAATACCTAAAATAGTTGCCCCCCTATTAACCAACTCCATAGTGTACTCAACTTGATATAACCGCCCATCAGGCGAAAACACTGTAGCGTTATAATCATACGTTCCCGGTTTTGCAAATGCCGACATACTTTTTACACTCTACCTTTTCTCTGTTATGAAATTACATTAGGCAACTTTAGGTGCATATAAGGTTACGCTACTTAACTCAATATTTGAAAGCACCTAACAATGAATATTACCTTTCATGACAGTAACTCAAACTTGACAACTGATGAAAAACGGGCGGTCATGCCTGTTTACTCTTTTTGATATCTGCAACTGATGTTGATGTTTGCGCTATGAAATCTAGGGCAAATTTGTTTGCGTTTTTTTCTGTACCTTTATGTATTTTATCAACATTTCTGCATCTTAAATGATGATAAAATTCGTGCAGAATAACCAAAGGATTACTTAACAAATCACTATTCAAAACACTTATAGTTTCAGTTTTCGAAGTGTAACAACCATAAGCTAACGCTTTACGCCCCTTAGGCAACCCAACTCTAAGCTTAGGCGTCCTTACATTATACTGCTTAGCAAGCAAACTTAGAGCCTCCTCAGGCTTACCCTCCAAAATAAGCAACACCACCCCAGATTTAAAATCATCCATACACACCTTTAACCTATATACTATTTATTAAGTTACTGCTAAACTACTGTTTAATGCATGACGCTTCACGGTTAGCGTGCCCTTTTTCTAACATATATCAATTTCTGACGGTAACTTTAAATATGAAAAAACGCACAAAGATAACTCATAAAAAATGGAGAAAATAAAAAATTGAAAATCTTTAAAAACAAATCTATACTTTCAACGATGGCAATACTGATGGTACTCTCTTTTGCAGTATCTATGCTGGCAATGCCAAATGCAAACGCACAAACATACACGCCAACAAAGACTTATCCATTTGTTGACGCTGTTCCAATGATCGCTGGTGTCGGACAACCAGTTCTAATTAACTGGGGTTTACTAAACTTTATCGGCACAACTAACGATGGCTTTAACGCAACCGTAGTAATTACTCATCCTAACGGCAAAGTCGAAGAAATCACGGCAAAAACATGGTCTACTGGCTCAATCGGCAGAAAACTGTCCTTTTCAGAACCAGGAAACTATACATTACAATGTGTTTACAAAGAAGAAAATGCTACATTCCGTACATCAGCTACTGGAGCCTGGCAGTATCGACAATTTTTAGCAAGTGAAAGCGAAAACGTTACCTTACAAATAATTGAAGGCTATTGGAAGGCTGATTATCCAGGTCATTCACCCCCATCTGAGTATTGGACTAGACCAGTTGATGCACAACTGCGTGAATGGTGGTCCATTATGGGCAGTTGGGTAGTTAAACCATTAAACTTGTATGCTCCTCATAATGCTGCACCTGAAAGTGCACACGTTTTATGGAGTATGCCAATTGGCGATACAATGGGCGGTTTAGCTGGCGGAGACAACTGGGAGATACCTTTCCAAGGTGGAGATGCTTATGAAGGTAAATTTGCAGACTCTGTCATCATTGCAGGTGTCTTATACTTTAACAGATATCCATCTACAATGTCTGGTGCTTCATACAAACAAACAGTTGTTGCAGTTGACTTACATACAGGCAAAGTGCTCTGGGAACAAGACTTTAACACAGGCCTTACTGGCACTTCTGTTACCAGTGGAAGAATTACACGCGGACAAATACTTACATTCATCAACGAAAACAATCGTGGTGCATGGGCTTATCTTTGGTTTACTAACGGAACAACAATGCATGCAATTGATCCAATTACAGGTGTTCTCAGATACTCAATGACAGGCGTTCCAAGTGGGACTATCTACATTGGTCCAAGTGGTGAACTGCTAAAATACTCAGTTACTAACGTCGGAACAACGTCTGCTCCAAGTTATGTTGTGCGTCAATGGAACTCTACATACATTGTTATGCGTGGAGTAAACCTTGATGTCGGTGGTACAGGCGATGCTTGGGGTCCAAGAACTACTAACAGACAATCGTACAATGCAGCCTTTTACGATCAAGAAGTTGCAATACCTGGTATGACAATTGCGCCGGGAACATTAATTGCGGCATTTCCAGGCGACCGATTAGTCTATTCAACCACTGCTTCAGCAACCAATGGTATATTCCTTACAGGAATTAGCCTTGACCCAGAAAACTTTGGATTCATGCTCTTCAATAGACGCGAGTTTAAAGCGCCTGACGAATGGGAAGGAATGACTCTAGGTGGTATTGGTCAAGCAGGTTGGGCAGCTGTTAGTCAAGAAGACTATAGAGCTGTTTTCTGGACAAAAGAAAACAGAGTAAACTATGTCTTTAACCTAGAAACAGGTAGACTTGCATGGCAATCAGAACCACAAATCTTTGCAGATGCATGGAGTGACACAGTTACCTCTTTCGGTCCAGAAAAAATCTTTGCATACGGTAAACTCTATGAAGCAAGCGTTGGCGGTATCGTATACTGTTATGATGCCAAAGACGGTGAATTACTTTGGACATACGAAGCAACAGACAAATACAACGAATCCTACCACAGAGAAAATTGGTGGCTAGTTCCATTGTTCATCTCAGACGGCAAAATCTACCTTGGTCACATGGTACACTCACCACAAGTGCCCATTTCAAGAGGTGCACCGTTCCTTGCACTAGATGCAGAAACTGGTGAAATTGTTTGGGAGATTAACGGAGCGTTCCGTCAGACTCGTTGGGGTGGACGCGCAATTATAGGCGATAGCATCATTGCAACATATGACTACTATGACCAGCAAATCTATGCAATCGGCAAAGGTCCAAGCGAACTAACAGTTTCAGCACCTAATATTGCTGTTACAGCAGACACAACCGCTTTGATCACTGGAACAGTCATGGACGTTTCACCAGGTACACAAAGTGATAATCTACGACTCCGATTCCCTAATGGTGTTCCAGCAGTCGGCGATGAAAGCCAAAGCGAATGGATGCTCTACCTATACAAACAATTCAGCGCACCAATGGACGTAACAGGCATTGAAATCACAGTGTACGCATATGACGGCGAGAACGTAATACCTATTGGCACAACAGAAAGTGATGCACGCGGTCAATACGCAATAACATGGAAACCAGACCGAGAAGGTACATATGAAATCTGGGCATACTTTGAAGGCACAGCATCATTCTACGGCAACGACGCAAAAACCACAATGGCAGTATCAGCAGCACCAGAGGTAGTAGAACCAGAACCAACACCACCATACGAATGGTACATCGTTGGCATGGGCATTGCAATCATTGCAGTAGTCCTCATAATTGGTCTGTTGATTCTCAAAAAGAAATAAACAACCAACAACAAAACCAAAAACAAACCCTTTTTTCTTTTTTTGTTTAATCTTAAGTATTCGTTATTTTAAGAGATTCCGTCGCATTTCTTGTTGTCTTAACCAAGCACCCTGACTAATCATAATGATTTAGGTGGTCTTTTGTCAGTTTGTATTAGGGTGAAGGGCGTAAGTGTGGGGTGGGTATTGGTTGTGTTATTTGTTCATATTGTTTTTTAGAAGGAAATGGTTTAATACTGGTGCAAAGAGATATGTGGGTTGTTGGTATGTGGGCCGGTCGTCTAGCCTGGTTAGGACATCTGCTTGACGTGCAGAAGGTCGCCGGTCCGAATCCGGTTCGGCCCACCATTATTCTATTTATGTTGTGTTTATGATTGCGATTTTTATTTGGGTTATTTGTTCGTTTTGGCGTAGGTTGTCTATGAATTTTTTTATGAGTTTGCCTTGTCCTCTTAGGATTATTACTTCTAGGCAGTATCCTTGGTGTATGTGGGTGTGTAGGAAGGTTGTGACTAGTCCGCTGTGTAGGTGTTGGGTTTCGAGTAGGCGTTGTCTGTTTGCGTTTTCTTTGTAGATGAGTGTTGCTGTGGCGGTTGTTTCGTTGTTTATGTTTTCTATGTTTGGGTCTTCGGTTAGGTAGTGTCTTAGGGCTTGGCGGGTGATTTCGGATCTGCTGGCGTAGCCTTTTTCTTTTATGGTTTGGTCGATTTGGGTTACTAGTTTGTCGGGGATGGATAGGCTTATTATTGTCATGTTTTTTCTGATTGTTAATATGTGTTTGTCTTGTTAATAAATTTTAATATGTTTTAGGTTTAACGGCCTAATTGTTATTAATAAATTAAATAACTTTAATAATGTTGGTGTGTTAAAACATCCATGAATAGAACTCAAAAAATCTTCCTAACAAGTCTCACCCTAATTACCCTAATCGCCCTAGTTGTTTTCATGGCATACACAGTAACAGATACTCAAAGCGTATCATCAAATGATAAATTAAACATAGTTACTACCATTTACCCTTTAACTTATTTAACGCAACAAATAGGTGGTGACTATGTGAAAGTGACTCAGCTCATACCTAACAATGTTGAAATTCACAGTTGGGAACCCTCCGTTTCACACATAATGGCAGCCGAAGATGCAAACATTATCTTTTATAACGGCGCAGATGCTGATCACTGGTTGGAAGAAGACATTTTACCTGCCTTATCAACCTCAAACAATAACCGAATTATTATTGAAACAACCGCCAACTTACCCCTTATCCCAATCACCGAACCGCATGAGCATAATGGAGACAACCACTCTGCCCATGATCACGGTTTGTATGACCCACACACTTGGTTAAGTCCCTACATGGCAAAACAACAAGCAAAAAACATTTACGATACCCTAATCAGAGTTGACCCTCAGCATGAAAAATATTACACACAAAACTGGCACAAACTAGAGCAACAACTTGAACAATTAGACAACCTCTACCTAAACAGTCTTACCAACAATAACCCAAACAAAAAGGTCATCTTTGTTTCCCATGAAGCATACGGATACTTGGCAGACCGATATGACTTCACACAACATGGCGCAATTGGCCTTTCCGCAGATCAACAACCCAGCATCACAAGTCTAAGCAAACTGATTAACGAAATGAAAGAATACCAAACCTACACCATATACTTTGACCCTGTCTACTCAGACAAATACATACAAACCATAAAAAACGATGTCCAAACCCAAACAGGACAAACCGTCACCATACTAAAACTATACCTACTTCTAGGCCCCATAGACAACTTGGATTACTTGGAACAAATGCAAACAAATCTTGTCAATTTACAAACAAGTTTAGAAACACCCAACAAAAATAAATAATAATCAACACACCACGATGAAAATAGTATGACGACGCAAAATAATCCTGTTTTGGAGATAAAAAACCTCAAAATAACTCGTAACGATGAAACCATAATTGAAGATGCAACGTTTACAATTAACAAAGGCGACTATGTCGGCATAGTTGGACCCAACGGAGGCGGAAAAACCACCCTTCTAAGAGCCATCCTCAACTTTTTACCCTACACCCAAGGCTCCATACAATTATTTGGCCTAGATTCAACTAAATTTTCAGCATGGCAAAAAATCGCATACATCTCCCAACAAGCCACAAACTTTGAAGACCAATTCCCCTTAACTGTACGCGAACTGGTCTCTTTAGGCTGCGTAACAAAAGGCCATTTAGGCAGAAAATTTACCCCTAAAGACTGGAAAAACGTAGATGATACCATTGAATTTATGGGATTAAGCGATGTGGCCAACCGACGAATAGGACAACTATCCGGCGGACAAAAACAACGCATGTTTGTCGCAAAAGCCTTAACCCATAAACCCGAATTAATCCTACTTGACGAACCCATAGTAGGCGTAGACTCAAATGCACAAGAAAAATTTTACAAAAAACTAAGCGACCTAAACCTTAAACACCAAACAACCATACTAATTGTCACCCACGACTTAACCTCCGTATTCTGCCGTATGTCAAAAATATTATGCATCAACAAAAACATCGAACTCGCAAACATCACCCAAGACTTAAACCCAAACCAACTCCTCAAACGAGCCTACGGCGAACATTTCCATTTTGTATTCCACCAACACAACTGCAAAGGAGCATTCACCCCAAATGAGCCTTAACATGCTTCACCTCTTTGAATACCAATTCTTCCAAAACGCCCTCCTAGGCGGCATAATCGTTGCAATAGTCTGCGGCTTAGTAGGCCTCTTTCTAATCCTTAAAAAAGAAGCCATGATAGGCGATGGCCTCTCACACACAGCCTTTGGCGGCATAGCCATAGGCCTCCTACTGGGAATAAACCCTCTAATAACAGCCCTACTTACCTCCATTTTAGCCGTCTTTACAATATCCTATATGAGACGAAAAAAAATCGCCACCTCCGACTCCGCAGTAGCCATAATGCTAGCCCTTGGCTTCTCAACAGGACTAATCATCGTAAGCATAGCTGGAGGCTTCAACATTGAACTATTCAACTACCTATTCGGATCCATACTAACCATAACCCTCTCAGACCTACTTCTAGTATCAGCCCTAAGCACCATTGTCCTAACATTCATCGGATTTTACCGACGAGAACTCCTCTCAATGATATTTGACGAAGAAGACTCAAAAATAAGAGGCATACCCACAAACCGCCTAACAATAATCTTTGACCTCCTCACCGCCATCACAATTGTACTCTCCATCAAAGTAATCGGCACCATCCTCGTAGTAGCCCTCCTAGTAATCCCCGGACTATGCGCCCTAAAACTAAACCTATCCTTCAAAAAAACCCTACTCACAACAATACTCTTCAGCACAATAAGCACCACCACAGGCATAATGGTCTCAGCAATATTTAACATAGTCACCGCAGGCATCATCGTACTAGTACTAGTCACATTCTTCATAATCACCCTCATATACAAAAAACTCGAATAAACACTATGCACGGGTGATGCTTTTGTATACCACACAACACCCAAATACTCCACAACAAAACTTGCAACAACACATTTTTTACATTGCACAACCTATAATGTACAAGCCCTTCAAAGTGTACATAAAAATATGTAACACATCTTCAACAGAACAAAAATTAAATACATTTGCCAACGAAACTAAAAGGATAAATGCCGAAAACAAAAACAAAGTGGAGTAAATGGCTATGACATTTGATGATTCTGAAATCGTCATCTACCAGACTGAAGATGGTCACACAAAAATCGATGTTCACATAGAGAAAGAAACTGTTTGGCTAACACAAGCATAAATGGCTAAACTTTTCCAAACAACAAAACAAAACATAAGCCTCCACATAAACAACGCCCTCAAAGAAGGTGAAATAGACTTACTTCAGTTGTCAAGGAATACTTGACAGCTCAAAGTATTACAATCTTGATGTGATTATTTCGGTTGGTTATCGTGTGAAGTCGCTTCGGGGTACGTAGTTTAGGGGTGGGCTTTGGGCGTTTTGTGTGAGTATCTTGTTAAGGGTTTTTCGATGATGATGATTTGCTGAAGAAGGCGGGTGGGGGGTAATTATTGGCTGGAACTTCGTTCTAGTGAGAAGGTTTTTTTATCGGTAGGTGCTTGATCTTTATGCTACAAGTGTGGACTATGATCCGCGAACGTCGGAGTCTTTAGAGTTTTTTAAAATTGTGCAAAATAAGCTTCATTTTGCAGCACATGGCCATACTGCTGGTGAAATCATTGCTAAACGTGCTAATGCTGAGTTGCCTTTTATGGGTTTAACGGTTTTTTTGGGTGAGCAACCCGTAAGAGGTGAGGTGGGTATTGCAAAGAATTACTTGTCTGAAGTGGAGCTTGCTATGTTGAATCGTATGGTTTCTGCGTTTTTTGATCTTGCTGAATTGCGGGCGATGCAGCATCAACCGATGTATATGCGCGATTGGGTATAGTAGAATTGGACGATTTTGCTAAGCGCTATGGTAAAGGTGTTTTTTTAAATGCAGGGGTGGTTAGTCATCAAGTGGCTCTTGAAAAGGCAATGCTTAGTATGAAAAGTATCGTCAAAAAACTTTAGGTGAGCTATCATTTGTTGAGCGTGATTTTCTTGCAAACATAAAAGATGCGCAAAAGAAACTGGGAGTAAAGGATAAGCGTTCAAAATAGTTCACAAAAGATGGTTGTGGAGTGTTTATCTGAAATTTAAAATCTGCTCACTCCACGTTTTGTTCTGTTAAATTTGTTTTTTAGAAAAGTATATATTATGCAAAAAAAAAAAAATAATCTGTGGAGATGATGATAAATATGAGAAAAATCTTACTCTCTATAGTAGTTGTATTCTTTATAAGCGGTCTATTTATAGCGGTATTTAGTTCGGGTTTAGTTTTAGCAGAGTCAGTTGGGGATTCTTGGAATTCAAAATCTTCAATGCCGCAGGCTAGGGGTGGTTTGGGTGTTGTGGTGGTGGGTGATAAGATTTATGCTGTTGGTGGTAAAACTGTTGAGGGGTTTGTTGGGTCTAATGAGCGGTATGATCCTAAGCTTGATACGTGGGTGACTTTGGAGTCTATGCCTACTGCAAGGGCGTATTTTGCTATAGCTTCCTATCAGAATAAGATTTATTGTGTAGGGGGTCTTAACGCTGCTGGGATCTCGTCGGTAACTGAAGTTTATGATACGGCCTCAGGTAGTTGGAGCACTAAGGCTTCTTTGCCTGTTAAGGGAAAAAATTTACAGGGACACGTAGTGGATGGGAAAATTTTTGTTATAGAGGGCTACAATTTGTTTATGTATGAACCAAACACTGATGTGTGGACTAAAAAAACTAGCATACCTGCTAACTCTTTGGCTGGTTCCGTCTATGTTGCATCGGCTGTTATAGATAGCGATATAGTGGTTACAAGTAAAACAAAAGTTATGATATATGATGCCAACACTGACACGTGGCGTGAAGGCACTAAGCCTCCATCTGAAATTAGCCAAGGAGTTAGTGGCGCAACAACTGGTGTTTGTGCACCTAAAAGAATCTATACCATAGGAGCAATCACTACAAAAGAGGAGTGGTGGCAGCACGGATATAACTCTCAGGGTTCTGAGCGGGAGGGGCAGATTTCGCCGGGTTATGTGACTTCTATAGTGCCTGTTGTGATGGTTTATGATCCTGTAAAGGGCACTTGGTCAAATGTTAATATGGGTATGAATCGTGTAGATTTTGGGGTAGCCGTTATTGATGATATCTTGTATGTGATTGGAGGTTACATGATATTAATTGGAGAAACTAGTGTAACTGTGGACGTGAATGAATTTGTGGCAGGTGTTACTTATTGGGGGGAATATAGGGTGGTGTCTAAACAGTTTGTTGCGCCGGAGTCGGTTGTTGGTGAACCTTGTTCTTGGAATTGGCAGTATGTACCAGTTGGCTACAAGGTTACAACAGCGGGTAATGTTGTATCTCCATCAAACCACTCACCCGGTGAGTCGGCAGGGGTTGAGCTTTCTTTAACTGCACCTATTATAGCAGGTTTAGTGTTAATAGTTGGTATTGCTACAACAGGATTATTTTTCTATTTCCGAAAAAACACCTTAAAAAATGGAACATCTGCCTAAAACACTAATGACCTATCTTTAGATAGGTTTGCTTCGAAAGGTGTTATCGCCCAAGAAATGGGTGATAGGGTGGGAAAGGTGTTTATTTTTTTCTTTCTGTAATTATGGCTCTGCATTTATCTGCATATTGGCAGTATGATAGGCAGGCTGCGTTTTCGTCGGGGCGTTTCCATTCAGCTCCACAACTGGTGCATGTTGTTTGATCTTCATCGCTCCATACTTCAAGCTCGGTACCGCAAACATGGCAGTTAGTATAGGAGGGTTTTGGTTGTAAAAAATCTTTCAAACCTGGACAAGTTTCCGGATTTTTTTGAAGTTTATCATCGGAATTACCATTTAAGCTCAATGCTTTCACCTCCAACCTTTACTTCAATTTCTCGAGTTAACACAGCTTTACCGCAATTTTCTAATGCCTTATTTACTACCCATTTTAAACCTGTACAACAGGGCACTTCCATGTGAATTACCGTGATGCTAACTATATTGTTTAGTTTTACGATTTCTGACAATTTTGCAGCATATGCTTGGGCATCATTAAATTTAGGACACCCTATGATTATCTGCTTTCCACTTGTTAGGGTGTGAAAATTTTTAAGCACCACAGGTGCACAATCAGCAACAAATAAAATGTTTGCATTTTCAAAAAACAGTGCTTTAGACGATATAAGATCTATTTTTATAGGCCATTGAACCTTGTTCTGCAAAGTTTCATTGGATCTTGGTTGAGGAACAGCGGTTTGGTTATTTACTATGTATTTATGTACCTCTTTTTGATCAAACGCCTCAGCTTCACGTTCAATTATAGTGATTGCCCCTTGAGGACAATGCCCTAAACAAGCCCCAAGTCCGTCACAATAAATATCTTTAACAATTTTTGCTTTTCCATCAACAATTTGTAACGCCTGCTCTACACAACTTGGAACACATTGCCCACAACCGTTACATAAATGTTCATTTATATGTACAATTTTTCTCTTTATGCTAATTCCTCCATTTGCCTTCCCATAGGGGAGGGTTGTTAAAGTGGGGTCTGTCCGTTTTTAAAATCGTCATCTTTTTTCAATCAGACTGGGACGGCGACATCATCCCCCATATTAATGCGTTGTCTCCATTAAATAAAGCTATCATTTCCAAAAATTATTTCACCATAAGACTCGTTACTGATTTCTCATTACTTACAAGTTAAACACTTTTGCGATTAATCCCAACCAAACCTCAAAACACATCTTACAAACAAGCACCTAAAACTTCTCAAAACTACAACAACAAGCTTTCAAACCTCCCCGAAACTCAATGTAAAAAGCACGCTCCTTCCCCACCTTCTAATAGTTAACCGAGCGATTCACCCAAAACCTGCACAATACCTACTTTAAAAAACAACTCAAACCCAGTGCTCCGCAAAAACCATAAGCCTATTCAACTCTTTTTGAATTGATGTTGGCGGGATTTTAATCATACCCTATACTGTTGGCGGGCATCCATTAAATAAAAAAGGAGTGCAAGACTACCAAAGAACAATTATGTAGCCTATTTTGTTGTTGTTTTGTATTCTTTAAAGAAGGCCAAAGTTTCTTTTATGGAAGTGATGACTCTTTTTTCTATATCATTTAGAGTTATTATGGGAATGTTTTTGGGGTCTATTTCAAATTGTGTAAATGCTTCCATATTTGGGGCATCAAAAATTGCATATGAGGTATGTCCTGCACGATCGGTCCATACGCCAACAACTTTTATGTCATATTTAGCAGTCAAATTTTCAAGGGTTTCAAGCCACTGTATCATCAAATCCAAGTTTTTAGGATTACCTAAAGGGCAACTTTCAGGCGAATGCCTCATTATTTGTAGAATAAACATATTAGATCTTTAACAAAAAATGTACTTATTGTAATAAACCTTAGGTTGCAGTAGCTACTAAATTATTCTTTAAATGACACTTGTTACTACGTGTGTTACATACTGACGCTTTTTTAAAAAAGGAAAAGAGGGGGTGTTTAGATCTTTTTCTTGTCTAAAACTTCTCTAAAGTTTTTACCGCAACATTCATACAAACCAATGGTTAGTTGGGTACGTTTCCCTTGTTTATCGGGTTTTCCTGCCATTGTCCAGGTTTTTTTTGCGTCTTTAACTTCTTTTCCACAAATTGGGCATTTTGCCATTGATGATTCCTCTAACATATGTTATCGTACGTTTTTATTTAAAAACATTTTTGATTTATAGATCAAAAATTTTAAACTAAGCTCAAAACAGGGTTATTTTACCTGAATTTTTAAAGTGCCGCATGTTGAGCACTTATTTTTTGCTTAAAAAATCTGCTTTGCAGCGGTCAAATAAACCTCAAACAGTTGCTCAGTATAGAGAACCATTACAACTTTTTCTACACTCTGCTCTTTTTCAAGAAAATTTTTCATAACTCTAAAAGCCACTTGACTAGCTTCCTCTGCGGGGTATCTATAGGCACCGGTACTAATTGAGGGAAAAGCAACTGTTTTAAGCCCTTTTGCAACGGCAAGTTTAAGCGAGTTCCTATACGCCTGCTTTAAAAGCTCTGCTTCACCTTGAAGCCCCCCATGCCAAACAGGACCCACCGTATGAATAACCCATTTAGCCCTCAAATTACCCCCCAAAGTTATTACAGCATAACCCGTGGGTAACCCATCAGGCCAAATAGTTGATCTTATCTTTTTACACTCCTCCAAAATTTCACAACCCCCCTTACTATGGATAGCTCCATCTACACCTAAACCACCTAAAAGCGTCGAATTAGCCGCATTAACAACAACATCAACCTCCATATCCGTTATGTCGCCAACAATTAACTGCACAACAGCTGAACCAACTTTAAACTCAAACATTCGCTCTTTCAACCTACCTTTTATCCTATTAACGTAAACACTGACATTAAAGCTGAACCTATAAAATAGGTACCAAACAACAAAAAGACCCCTACACAAAACAGTGTAATTCCATAACGTACCCGTGGAGTCCAAAATTTCTGAGATTTAAAAACTAATAAACCAACAAGAGAATACCACAAAAAATCAATAGACCAATGAACACCTGCAAAAATGCCAAACCCAACAACTCCAAATAGTTGAGCGTTCAAAATTAAAGCCGTACCAATGGTTAACCACCATAAAATAAAACCCGCGTTAACTGCAGTAGTCCAAACACCTGAAAACAAAGAGTCACGCTTCAAACTTGTAATTGAATGATCCTCTTGACGATTACGATTTTTAAATGCTCTAACACCCATAAACAACATCAAAGCACCACCTACAATCCCAACAGTCATCTGCACCCAATTAGGAATCGCAAACTGACTAAGCAAAACATAAATCAGAATCATCAACGGAAACTCTACAATACCATGGCCTAACGCAATTAACGCGCCTGCAATTTTACTTTTAGCTGATTTTTGAAGGGTAATTGCAAATAAAGGACCCGGCATTAAAACACCGCTCAAAGAAATCAACATAACCGAACCTAAAAACACGTAAAAACTTGAAACAAACTCCAAACAACATACCCTCCTATTAATTAGTAAAACATGTTTTGTAAGAGTTATAAATGGTTTACTTGCGGTTAGACATAGTTTCTAATAATATTTTTTGCATTTTTACAATATCTTCACTATCTTTAGCCGTAACATATTGGTCAAGAAAACGTTGGTTTAACTCAAAAAACGTGTGACCCCACGAAAAAATCCCAAGCATCTCCTCTGCTTCAGCTTTAAATCCTGCAATATACAAAGAAGCAGCTAACGCTTCAGCAGTAGTAAGTTTGGTTAATTTCCCAAAATTTACCGGGTTGCTTGCAATTAAAATAGGCAAACATCTACTGGTACCTCTAACATGCTCCCCTAACACTTTCTGAGCCTGCTCCCAACTACAATCCAAAGCCGCTAAACCAAAATTTTCAAGACGTTCCCTATCTGCAGGAGAAAAAGCAATTTCACTGAAAGGATTAAGCACTATAGCCCGTTTAGGCAAAAAACGGATTTTTTTAACAATACGCACAAACCCCCGCCGACTCAACCGTAACGCTGTATTCTTTTTAGGATCATCCTGCGCTGCATGATAAACACTAACCCTAACAGCCAAATCATGATTTGGCGCATCGTTGTTATTGTTGCCTGTCTCCATTTATTGTCGCACCTTTAAATGATCCATAGGATTAACAAATACTTGAGGGATCCACTCCAAAAGATCGGATGCAAGCATGTGAGAACCTATGTTAGATGCTACAAAATCACCACAAGCCCCATTCACAAACGCACCCGCAACAGCTGCCTCAAAAGCATCTGCTTTTTGCGCTAACAACCCCCCCACAATACCTGCAAGTACATCCCCCGTACCCCCAACAGTCATACCCACATTACCCGTAAAATTCAACTTTACCCGCCCAGTAGAACTACAAATAATATCCGGATTACCCTTAACAAGCAAAACAGCCTTTAACTCTTTAGCAGTCTTTTGAATCATAACAATTCTATCTTCAAGACTTTCCGGAAGCTTTTTTCCCGTAAGAATACTATATTCACCACTATGAGGGGTAAGCACTAAAGACGTTTGCAGAGGCCGTTTAAACTGTGCAAACGCCTTCAAACCATCCGCATCCAAAAGCAACGCCTTACCCGCTTTCTCCACCCGCTCAACAAACAATTTTACAAACTCAAAAGTCTCACCCTGCAAACCCAACCCAGGCCCTAACACAACAGCATCCACAGACGCTAAATAAGGCTCCAAATCCACCACATTACCGGGAGTAAGATTATCACCCAAAAGTTTTATTGAAATTAAATCAGGAGACAATGACGAAATAGCCTGAGCTGTTTTCTCAGGAGCAGCCGTATAGACAACATCATTACCCGTTCGCAAAGCCGCCATAGATGCAAGAGCAGGAGCACCACAAAAAACACTACTACCACCCACAACAAGCAAACGCCCAAAATCACCCTTATGCACCCCCAAAACACGCTTCTTACCCACCAAACCAACATCGCCCGGCCCCGAAAACCGCTCAAACTCTAAAGGCAAACCAATATCACAAACAACTAACTCCCCAACAAACCCCATAGCCTTACCCAACCCCACCTTAGACTTATAAAACGTAACCGTCAAATCAGCCTTAACAGCCACATCTAAAACCTCACCCGAATCCGAATCTACCCCTGTAGGCACATCAACAGCAACCTTAAACCCATTCAAAGAATTAATAAACTCAACCATCTGCAAAACAGGCGCCCTCAACACCCCCTTAGAACCCGTACCCAACAAAGCATCCACAACAACATCCGCCTCAACCAACAAAGACATAGAAAAACTATCCGAAACCTCAACAACCTGAACACCCCTACAACAACCCTTAACATATTTTAGAGCATTCCAATTCTGCAATGCAGATGAATGATGAATATCTTTACTTTTTCCAACTAAAACAACCATAACCTGATAACCGCACGCTAAAAGATGACGCGCCGCAACAAACCCATCCCCACCATTCCCACCCAAACCACAAAAGAAAACAACCCTCTTCGCACTTGGAAAACGCCTCTGAATCTCCACAGCAACACACCTACCCGCATTCTCCATAAGCTGCAACAAACTCACACCAAAATACTCCCCATTAACCTCTACAGCACGCATTCCACGACTGGAAATCGAAAGAGACCTATTTCCTGCTTGCATACTTTATACCTATAATATTAAACGGTTTTTACCAAATAAGGTTATCCATCCAACAACACACCGTATACAAAAGCATCAACAAAACACACAAAAACCCAACAACTTACAAAATTCCCCAACCTATACCGAGACATTCTTTAACAAAATTTCCATGACCCACTAGGACAAACACCTTTTTACAAATAACCTAAAAACCTGCCACCCAACTCGACAAAAAAATCACAGTACAACCACATTTAAAAAAAACAATTTCGAAGTACAACGAACCTTATATAATCATACCTCACAAAAAAACTAACAAAACAACTAAAAACAAAAAATATGAGGTTAACAAAATCACCAAACCAAAAAACTTCAAAAACAACCCCAAACACACATCTAAACACCAAAAACAACAACAAAAAAACCTTTTTAGACTTAAAACATCCTACGCACAAACAATTTTACAGACGTAGGATCTGTAAAAACAGTAACTTGTAATGTTTTAGAAGTAAAATAGGTCGTTAACAGTACAAGTTATTCTATTACAGTTCCTTATGCGTGTTTACATAATTTTTGTTTGTACGAAAAACCTTCGAATGGAAAACTTTTACAACAAACAGTTAAATCAACAAAACACTTAACCCATATTTAGCCTTTTATATCTAAATTTACTTGATTTTAGCTGTCTCGGTATATTCTTGTGTCCGAAAAAACGAAACCATGTTTGTAGAGCAACTGTGATATTGTAGACCAGACTGGTTTTCTACAACAATAGTAAACACGTACTGGAACACAAATCTGGCACTTATCGACTGCTTTAAATAAGGTAAAGGGTAATGTTTTATGGGTATAGTTATGTTTAGAAGTAAACAGATTTCTTTGAGGGGTATAAAATTTTTAGTAACTATAGCTTGTATGTTGTTGTTTGTTGTTGGTTGTTTTACTACTATGCCTTTAATGGCAAACTCTACAGAGTTAGCTGAAGATTCTTGGAATACAAAAACGCCGATGTCCAATTATCCATGGGGGAACCCTGAAATTGTTGTTTTGGACGGTAAAATTTACACTATAGGAGGTGGTGATCTTCAGGGTAACACAACAAATTCTGGTTATGTGGAATGCTATGAACCAAAGATCGATACCTGGACCACTTTAACGTCCATGCCTACACCAAGAGCTGATGTTAGCATCGTTGTGTATCAAGGCAAGATTTACTGCATAGGCGGATATGTCTCTAATTCAGGCTCAATACCCATGATTCGCTACACAGATATAGTTGAGGTTTACGATCCCAAAACTGATAGTTGGAGTAAAAAAACATCCGTGCCAATTGAAACCAGGACACCCATACAAGCTTGTGTGGTGCGTGAGCAACTTTTCGTCATAGGCCTAAATGGCGAATTATGTTTATATGACCCAGCTGCTGATAGCTGGAGCCATAAAGCTTCCTTAGTAGTTGAAATACCCTCCAAACAATTGGCACCGTATAAACACGGTTATGCCGTAAATGGACAACTTTTCGTCCTAGTCCAAAAAGGACATCGTTTAGAGATGTATATGTATAATTCTGACGCAGATCTATGGACAAAAAAAGACAATCCACCCATAGAAAATGATGCATATGTAACTACTGTGAAGGGCAGGACTGTTGTGGTGGACAACAAGCTAATAATTCCAGAATGGAATGGGGTTTACCAGAATATTGCCCCATCAAACCAGGATACCACTGGCATAAACAGTGACAAGTATAGTGGTTTAACTATGAGAACCAAGGTTATTGGTGTTACGTGGAAGCTTTGGATTTATAATTCAAAAACGGATAGTTGGAGTGAAGGAAAAACAAGTCCTATGTTTACAAACTCGGGCGACCAAATTTTTGGAGTAACATCGGGTGTTTATGCACCTGTAAAAGTTTATGTTTTTGGATACACCCAACTTGATCTGGATACTGTCCA
Organism: Candidatus Bathycorpusculum sp.; assembly: GCA_009781395.1. GTDB lineage: Archaea > Thermoproteota > Bathyarchaeia > Bathyarchaeales > Bathycorpusculaceae > Bathycorpusculum. The sequence goes on from WQYG01000001.1 coordinate 29,316, forward strand.
AGCAGTTACTTGGGTTTATGATCCTGCAAAAAATGTTTGGTCAACCGCAAACGCTCTGCAGATGGACCGGCAGGTGTCTACACAAAGTTTTGACAAGTTGGTTATTGCTGATGACATTTATTATCTGATGGGGAAGGGCGGTCTTAACGAACAATATACTCCAATAGGGTACTCACCTGAGACGGGCCATCTGCTATACAAGTCATCAAGCACTGGTAGAGATCAATCATTAAACATCACTGCCATAGTTACAATAGTTCTGACAATTAGCGTTGTTACTGTATGCTTATTTGGTTATTTCAGAAAAAAACGGAAAACGGGTAAAGGAAAAATGTTTTGATATCGTGAGTGTTTAGTTGTTAGATTAAGAAGTCTTGGAGTCGTAGTTGGCCGCTCTTTTTTGGTGGTATGACTATTTTTTTTAGGTTCTCTATCAAGATGTTTAATCTTTGATCTGTAATTAAATTGGCAAATGCGGTGATCATTTCTTTGTATTTTTCTTCATTTCCTAGTTTTAACATTTTTATGTACTGGGTTCTTTCGGTTCCTAAGAATAATAGTCGGGGATATCCGCTTCTGTTTAGCATGTAATTAAATATCTCTCGACCGACTCTTCCGTTTCCGTCTGTGAAGGGGTGTATCATTTCAAAATGGTAATGAAATAGTGCTGCTTCTTCAAAGGGGTGGTTTTCTTTTTCGATGGCTAAGTAGTAATTGTGTAGGATTTCTTTTAGTTCTGTTTCGATAAGTTCTGCGGGTGTTATGGGTAGATCACAGCCAGCTATTGCTAAGGCATCTATACGTCTGAAATGTCCTGCTGAATTGTAGTCTATGTTGTTCATTATTAGACTGTGGAGATCTTTTATGAAGTCTAAGGTTACTTTTCCTGTGTGTTTGTCTCTACATTTTTTTACTTTTTTAAAATTTTGAACTTCGTTTATTTCTCGTAAAGTTTTGTCGTTTGGGGGTATTTCGTTTACCAGTAAATCGTGTGCTTGGCTAAGTGTTAGAGTGTTGCCTTCTATAGCTGTTGTTCCTTGCACGTATTGTATTTCAAAATTTTGTTCATACACTTGACTTTCGTCGGCTGTTAACAGTTTGGCATATTTTTTGTAGGCGAATCTTGTGGTTTCAAGTAGTCGTAGTTTTTCTTTGTCTAAATAGTTTGTTTTTAGAAAACTTGTGCTTAACTCAACTTCTTTTTCTATTGCTTGAGTCTCTATCTCATAGGCGTATTGTTCTGATAATTTTTGAAGTTCTTCGGTGGTTGGTTTTTGTTGTCCTATGAATTTTCGCACGTTTATTTTTTTGTCATTAACTTTTACATCTTTAACTAGGTAATAGGCGTGTTTGTTGGTGGGTGAAACGCGGTGTTCAAGACGATAGGGAATGTTTGTTTTTGAGGTGGGCACAGTGTTCTCCAACTTCCAATATGGGACCACCTTTATTAATTTTTTTAATTTAAGGGGTCACCAAATATACTTGCACATACTGGACAATTTTAGTAATCAACTATAAAACAATTACACCCAAACACCTAATCAAACACGCTTCTATAGGCCTCTTAAAAATAGTGAATTTGTCTCTGTTTAGAACAGCCCCTAAAAACACAAGTAACCTTTTTGTCAACGGATAAAAATTCAAGTGTAAACCTTCACCAAATCCTTATTGTTATTAACTGTCGGCTCAAGTAGCAGGAGTGTTTTTTCGTTTAGAACTGTGTTTTGTTGATGCTTTTGTATACGGGTTTTGGTTGATAGCTATCACCAGTAAAAATCAAAAATTCTGTAAGGGTATTTTTGAAAGCATAACAAGTAGCCTTGAGGGCAGTTTATTGTTTTGTGGCAGGTATGTTTAAACTTGTTTTTTAGGCAAGTTTGTCTAATTTTGCAAAATTTTTCAAACTTGGGGAAAATATGTCTAACTTGACGTTTTGTTGTTGATTTGCAAAAAAACAGTCAAACGCTGCAGAATATTTGTAACTTAAGGTTCAACGTTTGTACGTGTGACTTGTTTGTTTAAAAAGACTGTTTTTTACGGGTTTTTTGTCAATATGTTTGTTGTTTGTTGTTGTTTTATGTCGAATTGCTGTTTGGGGAATTTTTGCTCGATTTTTTCACCTAAACACAAAATAAAAAACCTCTATAAACACCTAAAATGTGAAAATAGGTGCGGTTTGGTCTTGTTTGACCTGTCCCTAGGGGTCATGTATGGACAATATCGGAGCCTCTTAAAAGTACCGTCGAAAATCTACGTACGAAGGAAAAAGGGGCTTCTTCGAAAACTGTTCGAGGTTTTGGGTCACAAATATCTATGCTTGGGCTAAAAAATCAGAAGTGAGAATCTTTGACAAAAAACATACAAACTTTGGTAGAAACAAATCAGCGAATCTTTGTCTATATGGCGTGGTTATTGTTTTGGTTTGTGGTGTGGGGGGTTGTTTGTTTTTTTGTGGGGGTTATCGGAGATTTGTTGTTGTTGGCTGTGTTTTGTTTTGGGTTGTTTTGTTGTATGTTGTTGTTTGTATTTTTTTGTTGTTGGAGAGTAGAGTGTTGTTCTGTGTTTAACAGGCCCAAATATGCTGTTATTTTGTTTGTTTTTACATATGAGAAATACTGTTGTGTTGTATTGGTTGTATTGGTATTTAATGCCACCAATATTCATCACCAGTACACACCAGTTTTTGGCGGGTTTAGTGCGTATACAAAAGCATCACCCAAACACAATTGCCGCAGTCGTGTTAACAAACATTTTATCCTGCCTAACCCTAAAGATTGTAAAGGTAATAGTTTAATGAGTAAAGACTTTGATAGAGTAAAGCTTCGTCGATGGCGTAAACGTGGATTCTACAGTGAAGCCGCACTGGTAAAGTTACTCAAAAAGAAAGGCTACAACGCCGTAAGAGTCCCCGTAAGCAACCCCAGCCTAAACCCCCTACCCGATGTCATTGCACGCAAAGGCCAACACACATACGCCTTTGAAGTAAAAAACGCCACCTACTACGCCTACTTTCCCAAAGTCCAAATCGACAAACTATTCCAATTCCTAGACCAATTCATACCCACCGACAACAAATACAAACACGCCGTCGCAGCAGCCCACTTGGGAAAAAAATGGCTCTTTAAAGAAATCACCTGGACCGACTGGGAAAAAAACAAAATCCCCGAAAAAGTCCGAATCCTAAAACGCGACCGAGGCAACCTAAACCCCGACAAAACATACCAACAAGAAAACACACCACCACAACCACCCAACACTGACAGGGACACTTAACCATGCAGCAACATCAAGTAAAATCGCAAACAGAGGTGCCAAAATCCCTGCAGATGCGTTAGAAGGCGCATTAGTTACCACCTTACCTTGCAGATAACTAATGTCATAGTTGTTATACCCTTGTTTAAATGGGGCTGTCCACTGCTTGCCCTTTATCTGCTCATTGTACACCTTGTCATGTACGGGCAACCTATCACATGCTGCAGAAGCGCTATTGTTTGAAAAAACTACTGACTTACTAACTACAAGCTTTCTAAATTCTGCTATGACATTAGTGTTAGTAACCCAAACTCCACCACCATCACCCGCTGCTACATTACCCAAAATCATACCCCCCAACAAATCAACCTGACCACTGCTAATGTACACCCCACCACCATTAGTAGCCCTGTTATTTGAAATAACACAAGAATCACCTACCATACTAAACGTATCAAAACTATTACACACCCCACCACCCCATTCACGGGCATTATTGCTATCAAGCATGCCACCATACATAACAAAAATTTTGTCGTTATCTACCCCACCACCCGAAGTAGCTGTATTATTGGCAATCTTGCCACCAAACATCTCAAAAACACCAACATTAAACACCCCACCACCAAGACATTCCGCAATGTTACCCGAAATTTCGCCTCCAAACATGCTAAACGTACCATGATTTTGTACTCCCCCACCACTAGCAAAAGCTTGATTATTGTCGGAAATTTTGCCACTGTTCAAGATAAGTCTACCACCAGCATCAACAAACACCCCTTTACCTATCACACCTGACGCATGAGTCACAATAATACCATCAAGCGTTAACACTCCACCCCCCTCAACAGCAAGAGTTGCATAACCCAAAGTAAGATGACCACTTGCACCAAACAATTTAAAAAAACTAGACCCATCACTTGTTAACGTAATGTTTGCACCGGTAGAAACGTTAAGTGTGGACTCTGTAAGATAAATATCTGCAGTAAACACAACAACTACAGGCTTACCAACCACCCCCACAGCTTGCCTAAGTTCAACCTCATTTTTAACATATACACCAATAACCTCTTCTAAAGAAGAACCATCATCACGGCCTACCGCTAACATACAAGACGATAAAGAAGAAAACAATAGCCCAAACAAAAGAAAAACAACCAATAACCCTCTACAAAAACTGCTAAACTTAAACTGGGCCTTAACACTCACAACCATACAACATCTACCACAAATAAGCATTAACCATTATTTATAAGCCATTTCACTCTTTTTTTACTCAACCTAACACACCAACTTCTAAATCCCAAAAATAATGTCAAAATAAACACATAAAAATGAACCTCATTATTTCTTTCTTCTTTTAACTGCTAAGGCTATGACGGCTGACACAGTCATAATTGCTGTTAGTCCAATTGTTATGAGGGCAATTCGGTTAAGCTCAAAAGTTGTCTGAGTAGTTTTATGGGGAATTGATAGAAACTGTTCAGGGGTTTTAGCCGTATGGTCATAGTCACTTGGTACATATTGCTCATTTATAGCAACTTTAGTAACTGGTGTTGTTCGGGAGTAATGGTTTAAAAGTTCATCAGAAGTGTACCCTCCAATTACATACAAAACATCATCAACCACAGCCACGCCAAAACCGTCTCGAGCGGTAGGCAGAGGTTTGATAGTTGACCAAGTATTACTTATAGGATCATAAACTGAGTTATAAAATGTCAAAGTATCAAAGTCATATCCCGTGCCTATGATATAAATTCTTTGAGGCACATAAACCCCCGAGGTTACAACAGCAAGGGTGCCTCCATGAGGATCTACTTGTCCTTTGTTCCATTGATCATTTTTTGGGTCATAAATCATAACCTTCTGCGCAGTATCTGTATCTGCACCAAAATTGTAGGCGTCAACAACCACTAATTTATTGTCCATCACAACTGTGAGATAGCTTGGTGACCTGTAAAAGTTAGGCATACTAGATTTTTGAATCCATGAATCAGCAGCTATATCATACATAAACAAATCACCGCCATAGGTAAAGAAAATTTGGCCATCTATAGCACAGGGGCGTATTGTTGTTCCTCCCCTACGGGGCATAGACGTTTTAGTACTCCAACGGTTAGTAACTGTATCATAAACCTCAACCGCTAACAACCCGTATTCAGTGCTATATGAGCCTCCTATACAATAAATTTTGTTTTGATATGCGACAATCCCAAAGTTTGTTCGTGGTGTAGGCATAGCTGTCAGAGTAGTCCATGTGTCCGTTTTAGGATCATAACACTCATTAGTACCTACTACTGTACCATCAATTGTGCTACCGCCAATGGCATAAATTTTGCCATCCACTGCAACAACCCCTAACCCACTTCGTGCCTCGCTCATGGGGGCTTTTGTATTCCAAGAATCCTCAACCAATTCTGACGATAAAACAGGATTAACCCCTATTATAAAAAATCCACATATGATGAAGATAAGCAGTATGAGGGACAAGATTTTTCTCATAATCATCAACTATAGATAATTGTTTTTTTTTTTGCATAATATATACTTTTCTTAAAAATAAGTTTTACAGAGCAAAATGTGTGGTGGGCAGGTTTTGTTTTATTGTTTTTGGTTTAGGTGTTCAAATGTTTTGGGGTATGTTTTTAGTTGGTGTATGTGGGCGGGGAGTTGGTTTAGGAAGTTTTGTAGTTGTAGTATGGGGACTATGGGGATGTTGTTGTAGAATTTGGTGTTGTTTTGTGTTAGGGAGAGGATTGTGGGGATGAATTGTGCGTTTTTCCATTTGGTGCATTCGAGTTGTAGTTTGGGGTTTGGGAGTGTTTCTGTTAGGGCTTTTGTGCGGTTTGCTTGGGTGGTTGCGATTTTTTTTAGTGTTAAGGGTGAGATGGTGTGTCCCCAGTGTTTGCAGTCTATGCATATGACTATGGGGTGTTTGCAGCCTATGGCGTCGATTTCCCATTTGCGGTTTGGTGTTTTGAAGTGTACGTTTTTGTAGACTATAAAGTCGTTGTTGTGTAGGGCTATGGCTGTGATTTCTTCGAATTCTTGCCAGCATAGTGTGTTGCTGACGTGTTCGATGTCGGCGCCTAAGGTGACGGCTTTTATGGCTAGTTTTAGTCGGTCATTGGTTGAAACGTTTATTGTTTCGTTGGTTAGGTTGAGTAGGTCTTCGGTTTGTAGTTTTTCCAGTAGGGTGTGTATTGTTTCGGTGGGTAGGTTGGTGTTGTTTTTAATGTGTTTGGTTAATGTTGTGTTTTTTTGGGTTAGTTTTAGAAGTGAGAGTATAAAGTTGCGTTCGATGCTCAAGGTGAAGCCTCTTTAAGTGTATGTTAGAGGGTGTTTGGTATACAAAAGCATCAACCGAACATATTTTTTGTGCTTATGGTTTTTTCTTTTTTTGTAAAGGGTCATACTGATTTCCTAAGCGTTGTATGGTTGTTGTATGTGGTGTTGTTGAAAATAATTCTTTCGTTAGGGGGTGTTTTTTGTTAGGGGGTTTTGTTGGCTTCGTTAGTTGTGGTTGTTTTTTTGGTTGGTGATGGGCGAATTATTGTTGTTTGTGTTAGTTATTTGTTGTTTTGTTGTTTGTTTTTAACTGTTTAGTGTAAAAAATGTTTGTTCGAATTTTTTTCGTTATTGTGAAACGGCAAAGTTGTCTAAAACGTTATATAATCGCGGTTAATTGTGTGCTGTAAGGGAAAAAGTTGTGGTGAGTCGGGTTGTTTGAGGGTTTTGAGGGGGTTGTGATTGAGTTTTGGCGAGGTTTTAAGTGTTTTAGGGTTTGTTTTTCTTTTTTGACGCTATTTTTGTTTATGTTTTGGGTGACAAAAATTGTTTTTGTTTTTTGTAGGGTATGATTATATAAGGTTCGTTTGTTTTCGTTTTATTTTTGGCATTTGAGGTTTTAGATTTTAGTGTTAACTGTGTTTTGTTGATGCTTTTGTATACAAGCATGATCAAACTTTGTTAAAATGCGCCATTTGCCAAGAAAAAAGAGTTAGTAAAAAGGCAGCTGCTTTTTTTGATGCTTACCCGGCGGTTTTTGTTTTCTTTGAAGCCACAGCGTTGCTCGCTTAAACTCTAAAGGCGTGTTTATGCTAAAAAATGAGTGCAACTCGGGATCTATTTGTTTAATAACAGACATTGAAATATACCTCACCCCCCTAAGTTTTTCAACAATTGCCCACAAATCCGCGGTCATCACCCCTTCGTCAATTACGGTTTGTTTTGCGATTTCCAAAACAGTTTTTGTTTGATATACCGCACATAAAGGTTCAATTTCGTTGTCAGGGGTTCGTGAAACAGCAGCTGTTTTGCCCATAGCCAAATCTATTAGAAACTGGGCAAGATTTTTGTTAACAAACGGGGCATCATAGGACAGCAAAAGCGCATATTTACCCTGCGCAGCTTCAAAACCCGCTATAACCTCACCTACAACGTTAGTTGTTTGTTGATTGTCAATTGTGAATTTGACGGTTTTAGGTAAAAATTTAGCATACCTATCTGCACGCTCTTGCGTATTAGTCACAATTATTACTTCATCAACTAGAGCGTTAACGATATCAAAAACGTGTCTAATCAAAACTTTATTGTCTAGAAGCATTGTGCCTTTATCGTCTGGGAAGCCTTTTGAGGTTCCACCTGTAAGTATAACAGCTGAAATGTCTATTGTCAATCTTTTTTTCACAGTCTAAATAACAAGTCACCATAGCCTTAAGGCTGCTGGCTGTAATTGCTATTATAATTATGTGACTTCATTTTTTTCAATTTTAGACGCCATTTCAGCTATTATTTTTGTGAAGAGATGATCAGGTTTATCTTGTGGAAAGAGGAATCTGCCTTCAGCTTCTTTGACGTCACAAAAACATGGCAACACCCCAAGCAGAGGGACTTTATAGTCTTCTTTAACCACTTTGGCTAATTCCGCATCATCATCGTTTTTGTTTGAACTACACGTGACTTTATTTAATACTAAACCCGTTTTCTTTTCAAACATGCTGTAAAAATCAGCTAACATACGTTTAGTTCCATTTACATCTGAACAGTCACCTGTCGTGGTTACAACCACAAAATCCGCAGTTACAATAGCATTTAAAGAAGAATATTGCAAGCCGGGACTAGTGTCAAAAAAGATGTAGTCAAACTTTTGTTCGACAATAAGAAGTTTTCTTAAATCCAATATACGACCAAGAGCACGCATTTCCCATTTACGATCTTTTGTTGTCATATCCTGCATAGCCTGCGTAGAAGGATTTGCCAACCCTGCATAAAACTTACCCGCATTAGGTATTCTTTCACTTAAGTCAATTAAAACCTGACCTATCTCACATTTACCATTTAAATAATCATTTAACCACGTTTCAACTTTCTTACAGTCATGATTTAATATAGCAAAAAGACTTGGCGCTCTAAAATCTAAATCACATATAGCAACTTTTTTACCTTGCTTAACAAAGGTAGCGGCCAAATTAACGGATAAACTAGTTTTTCCCGTTCCACCTTTGTATGAGTGCGTAGCTACAATTTTACCCATAACTTTCAACCTTCCCTCTATCAAGATAAAAACATGTTTTTCGACCTTTACGCATTTTTTTAATATAACCCATAGTTACCAACTGGTTTAGATAAGAACTTTCAACTGCTCTAGCACGATTTGTTTGCTCAGCAATTTCCTCTGCAGTGGCACGACCGGTTCTACATATAACTATAGCTGTTTTTCGTAAGTGATCAGGCATGTTAAGCAATGTCATAACATCAAGAGAATTCTCAGGAACCATTGTATCTCTATGACTAGATTTCTGAACATTAATAACAACATCCATTTTATTGTTGAGCGTTTCAAGGTTCTCCTTGATCTTCTCTAGTAAACTGTATGTTCTTTTCCCTACACCTACTTCTCTGCTCAACCAGTTTCACCGAACTTACTCAATTAATTGTTCATCAAGTATACACGTCAACCTAAATATTAACTCTTCGGAAAAAACAGTCCAACAACAAACAAGAGAAAACAAAAAGATTTTTCAAAAATATACATAACAATAGCAGTCAAATAGGCGGCTTATAGATGACTTTATTGTTAAGAGTTTTTGTCCAAAGCTGAAATTTTTCTGAAGGCTGAAACAACTCATAAAGATTTTTACGCCTAGCTTCCAAAAACTGATTGTCTTGTCCCATAAACTCTGCAGCCGTCAAGAGTCTATGATCACTACGATCTGCACAATCTTTAACAGAAGCAATTTTTTGTTTGAAAAACTCATCTCGAAGAGTGTGATGTTCCAAAATTGTAACTGGCACCGTTTCAACAATAGTTTCAAGATTGTTTACAGCATTTTGTACTAAAGCTTCGTTTAACTGAGAACCCGCAAGATAAAAAGGCGGACCTCCAAGCATAAGTAGAGTGGGACAAGTTTTCAAAATTAGTTGCTGAGTATAATTAGACATGGGCCCTTGGATGTCAGGGGCAAACATGAACCGCTCATCTTGATAGACTATAGTAGTCATTATTACATACCCCCTTGTAGAGTTGTCTTCGCCATGAGGAACCGCTTTAGAACAAAATATTTCAGTGTTACCATACATGAAAACCCGGTCATCTACTTCTTGCACCACTTTAGCATGCTTTGCACCTGTTTTTAGAAACATTTCAGCACGTTCCCGTTGACTAGAGTTAATGTTTTCTTTTGGACTTTTGATAAGTAACGTTTTGTCTTGATAAATTTGACGTGCCGTTTCCATTTTGGCGGTCCAGTTAACTAACCAATCTTCAAAAGAAGGTGTATGATGATCATAATGATAATGACTAAGGGTTATGATTTGAGCTTTATCTGCAGCAGAGGCAATTTTTTCTCGAAGAACCTGTATAGTTTGAAATTCAATTGGATGAGGCGGCAGGTTGAATCGCCAAGGACAAAGAGAAAGACCCGCATCTAAAAGAATGGTAACATCCGGTGTTTGAACAAGAGTACACATCGAACGAACACCAAAGCTCTCCGCTGCTAAAGGTGTAACGTAAATTTGTCTAAGCGGATTCATTTGACGACTCATACCATTCCTCAAATATAGTTTACCAAGGAAGTAATAAAATATGCCGTCTTTGACAATAAACCTTCAAAAAAAGAAAGCCCCAAAAAAAGGAAGAGGCTTGTTTGGAGCTGTTTAGACGATGATTAGTTATTGGAAATCTTGTAACATCTTTTATAAGGTTGATTTTTTCATAAAACTTTATGGAAGCATCATACGCCTATTAATTTACTAATAATAGGATTTGAAGCTAAAGGTGTCTTACAATGTTAGAAACCGCCTCATCAAGTAAAGCAGCAGATCAGTTGCTAAAGGAAATTGCCGATATTGCCGTTGTAGAATTCCTTCCAATTGTTGGACCCGCCAGAGGAAAAGTTTTAAGTGAAGAAACAAAAAAAGCCAAACCAAAACGAGTTCTTGAAATAGGCACCTTCATTGGCTACTCCACAATTCTAATAGCCCGTGAATTGGAAAAAAATTCCCAACTCATAACCATAGAAGAACATTTAACAGAAACAGAAGTAGCAAAAAACAACCTTGCACAAGCCGAACTTGATGTTAACGTACAAATAATCAACGGCGACGCAATTGAAATAATCCCAACCCTAACAGACAAGTTTGACTTTGTCTTTCTTGACGCCGCCAAAGAAGAATACTTTCACTACCTTCAACTAATAGAAGACAAACTTGAAAAAGGCGCCATACTTGTAGCCGACAACGCAGGCAAATTTGCCACCGAAATGAAAGACTACCTAGACTACGTCCGCACATCAAACAAATACCAAAGCCACTACATAAGCATAAGCGACGACGGCCTAGAAATCAGCACCAAACTCTAAAAACATAATAGAAAAAAGGTCTTGCTCGTTAGTTAACCTAAAGGTTTTTAATGATTCAAAAGAGTATATTTGATTGGTGGGCTATGACGATTCTGGCCCCGTAGACAATAGGATGATATGGATCTTGAGTGCGACACACCATTACCTTAATCATCAGATTAAGCCGATAATGGCACGAGCCCACCACCTCTAAGATAAAAACAAAGGAATACGGGGAATAAAATATGGTACATTTAAGTAAAAAAATTGCAGTAGTGTCTATTCTTGTGTTAGTTATGTTAGGAGCACTTTTAGTTGAGTCTTGTGTAGCACCTATAGTGACACCTACTAATCCTAAGGCGGCACCTGAAGTTATCTCCGTAGTGATACATAATAATCCTGTTTGGGAACCTCCAATAACTAACACTAACCCCTATACTGGAGAAGTTATATCTACCCAACCAGGTTACTGGATATACAATGGATCTATAGAAATAACCCTTAAGAACCGTCCTTTCACAGCCTACACTGACGAAAACGGCAACACCATAAACACGTACTATTGCATCTTTTACAAACTCCTTAACTCTAACTTTGGATGGCTAGGTACATCTCCAGGAGGCGGTGTTAGTCTGCCCATTGCAATATACCAATCAGACACTGCCCATACAGTTATACCCTTTAAATATGGTGATGAATCTGGGTGGGGACTTGTTGGTGATGTAAGTTTTCGTATTCAAACTGTAGAGGAAGGGTATTTTATTCATAATCAGATTTATGAGGGTGTGGGAAGTGTATGGACCGAATTCACAATAACTATACCTCAGGGAGATCATACCTCTAGTATTTTAAAACCTACTATAAAACCCACAACGGTTATGCCTTCAACTTCTGATTCTAACATTTTGCCCCCTTCTAATCCTTATAGTTCTTGGCTATCTTATCTTGTCATTATTCTTGTTGCAGTATGCATTATTGTAATTTCTGTAGGGGTTGTTGTATATTTTAATAGGCAACATAGAAAAACTATACCTCTAAATGGTTCGGCAGGGGTTGTTTGTGAGGTGAGTGCAGTATGACTGAGCAGCAAAGTGTTGAGGTTTCTTCTGTTGTGTAGTAGGTTTTAGGTAAGTTGAATGTGTGTATGGTAGATTAAATGGAATAAATAAAAAAAGTATGATGGTTGATTTGTTTATTGTTTTCTTGATTTTGGTGGTTTAAACTGTTTGGTTGCAGTAAGGTTGGTGTTTATTTTAGTATTTTTTGTAGGTCGTTTTCTGGTGTGGTGATGGGTGTGAGGTTGAATTTTTCTGTGAGTGTTTTTAGGATGTTTGGGGATATGAATGCGGGTAGGCTGGGTCCTATGTAAATGTTTTTTATACCTATGGATAGTAGTGTTAGTAGGATGCAGATTGCTTTTTGTTCGTACCATGAGAGTATTAGTGTTAGGGGTAGTTCGTTGATTGTGCAGTTGAAGGTTTTGGATAGGGTGAGGGCGATTTTTATGGCGCTGTAGGTGTCGTTGCATTGGCCTATGTCCATTATTCGTGGTAAGCCGTTAATTTCGCCTATGTTAAGGTCGTTGAAGCGGTATTTTCCGCATGCTAGTGTGAGTATGATGGTGTTTTTGGGGGTTTGTTTTACGAGTTCTGTGTAATAGTTTCGGTTTGGTTTTGTGCCGTCGCAGCCGCCTACGAGCAAAAAGTGTTTGATTGTTCCGGTTTTTATGGCTTTGATTATTTTGTCGGCTATGGATAGTATGGTGTCTTTTGCAAAGCCGGTGGTTAGGGTGTTGCCGCCGTTGATGCCGGTTGTTTTGTGGGGTTCTTTGTAGCCGCCAAGTTCTATGGCTTTATTGATTAAGGGGGTAAAATCTTTATCATCATCTATGTGGGTTATGTTTGGATAGGATACTGTGGATGTTGTGAAGATTTTGTTGGTGTAGGTTGGTTTTGGGGGCATGAGGCAGTTTGTTGTAAATAGTATGGGTGCGGGTATGTTTTCGAATTCGGTTTGTTGGTTTTGCCATGCGGTGCCAAAGTTGCCTTTGAGGTGGGGGTATTTTTTTAGTTCGGGGTAGCTGTGTGCGGGGAGCATTTCGCTGTGAGTGTAAATGTTAACGCCTTTGCCTTCGGTTTGTTTTAAGAGCAGTTCTAGGTCATGTAGGTCGTGGCCGGAAATTATTATGAAGGGTCCGGGTTCGATGGTGTAGCTTACGTTTGTAGGGGTGGGTTTTCCGTAGGTGTTGGTGTTGGCGGTGTCTAGTAGTTCCATGCATTTCAAGTTGACGTCGCCTAGCTCCATTATGAGTTCAAATAGTTTGTTAGGGGTTTGTTCTTCGGTGCCAAGGGCTGTTAGGGCTTTGTAGAAAAAGCTGTTAACGTCATCATTGTTGCTGTAGCCTAAAACTTGTGCGTGGTGGGCATAAGCTGCCATGCCGCGCAGGCCAAATAGTAGAAGAGATTTTAGGGAACGTATATCTTCATTGTTAGCGTTCCAGAGTTGCGTCATATCATATCGGTCAGTATTTTTCAAACCAGTTGAAAGACAATTGTTATGGTTGCTGTCTAGTTGTACGAGTTTTGCTTTTTCTGTTTTGATAAGTTCAATTTGTTGACGTATGGTTTCGTCATTAAAGTTTACATTTGTTACTGTAGTAAACAGACTGTCAATTACGTTTTTATGAGTGCTTTTAGAGGGGGCTGTTGTTGTTTTATTAATGATTTTTGCAAGTTCTATTAATTCGCCGGTTAGTGTGTCTTGAAGGTTTGCGGTGAGGGCTTTTTTGCCACATACACCGTTAACTGTGCAACCGGTTCCTTTTGCGGTCTGTTCACATTGAAAACAAAACATTGACATTACATATTTTCCTCCTTCTTTTTTCTTTTTAGGGCTAGTTTTTTAAAATTTTGCCATCTGTAGAGATGACTATGATTTGGCAGGGTATTGTTTTTCCACAGTTTTGGAGTGCGGTTTTTACAGCGTTTTTAATACCATTGCAGCAGGGAACTTCTATTTGTGTAACTGTAACGGTTTTTATGTCATTTGTTTTTAGAATGGTGGTTAGTTTTTTGGAGTAGTCTTCTTCGTCAAGTTTTGGGCAACCGATTAGGGTTATCTTGTTTTTCATGTATGCGTTATGGAAGTTGCCGTAGGCGTAGGCTGTGCAGTCGGCTGCTACAAGTAAATTTGCATTGTTAAAGTATGATGCGTTTGGGGGTACAAGTTTAATTTGTATAGGCCATTGGTTTAGGTGGGTTTCTGTTGATGGTGTTGGGGTTTGGTTTGGGTTTATTGTTTCGGTGGGGTTTTCGTGTTTGATTGCGTGTGCTTGTGTGCTGGGGCAGTTGCAGTCTGTAGGTGGGGGCGGGTTGTTTTTTTGGTTGTTTTTTACGGCTGTTTTGTTGTATTCTGTTGCTTCTCTTTCTTCAAAGGTGATTGCGCCGGTGGGGCATACGGGTAGGCAGTTTCCAAGGCCGTCGCAGTAATCGTCACGTACTAGTTTTGCTTTTCCGTTAACTATGGCGAGTGCTCCTTCGTGGCAGGCGGATATGCACAAGCTGCAGCCGGTGCATTTTTCATTGTTGATTTTGATAATTTTTCTAATCATGTTGTGTTCCTTCTTTGGCTGGTTAATGTGTCTTTTTCTGCGATATAAACAATACGTATAAAAACAACGTGCGTGTTATAAAAACAACAAAGGTGAGGTTTTGAAAAAAATCTTTGAAACAGCAAAAAACAACCCCCTACTACAAGGAATCGCCTTCAGCGACTTTGAACAAATGATGACTTGCCTATCAGCAAAAACAACCACCTACAAAAAAGACGACACCATCCTACTAACCGGCAACACCATAAACTTTGTAGGCATAATCCTATCAGGCAGCATAAAAACCCTAAAAGAAGACCCAAACGGCCAAACCACCCTCCTAACCCAACAAAACGCCCCCGAACTCTTCGGCGAAACATACGCCTGCGCCGGAATCGACCACAGCCCCATCACCATACAAGCAACAGAAAACAACACAGAAATCCTCCTCATAGACTACAAACGAATCAACACCTCCTGCACCTCAGCCTGCCCCTACCACAGAAGACTAATCAAAAACATGCTAAAAATAATCGCCACAAAAAACATTATCCTAAACCAAAAAATCGAAATACTCACCAAACGCACAACCAGAGAAAAACTAGTCACATACCTAAACACACAAAAAGGCCCAACAAAAAAATTCACCATACCCTACAACCGAAAAGAACTAGCCCAACACCTCTGCGTAGACAGAAGCGCCATGTCAAATGAACTATGCAAAATGAGAAACGAAGGACTAATAAAATTCAACAAAAACACATTCGAAATAATACAGCAACCCTAAAAATAAAAGAAAACAGGGAAATATTATTAGCGATCTTTTGCAGGCGTTTCCCATAACTGCATTTTTTCTTTCTTCATTTCAGTACGCTTACGTTGAAGAAATTTGTAAACAGATTTGTGTTCACACCCTTCAATAATCATTTGAACCGCATGCCTAGCTGCATCAGCCTCTTCATAACTACCGATAATACCTATAGTATGACCATAGACAGTAATATTTGCCTCAGTTAACTCCTCAATTAAACGTCGAGTCTTACCCTCAGCACCAATAATACGCCCTTTTATACGCTTAATATCCGAATCTGAACGCCCAAAAACAAGACGCAAATCAACTAGATCAAACACATCATCTTCATTTCGAATTAACCTAAAAGCCACTTCAGGCGCAAAACCCCGACCAATTGCGGTAACAAGATCTTTAGCACGCAAAAGCATAGAGGGATCAGTTTGCTCTTCAGTTAACACAATAGCGATACCACCGTCCTGGCTATCTACTTCAAGTTTAATTTTCAAACGGGTTTCAAGGTAAGTCTTTGTTTTACCTTCAGGACCTACTAATATACCTATACGATCTCTTGGAATTCGAACGAAAGAGTCAAGATTTGGCATGTTTCTTTCCAACAACCTGCTTATGCAATTCTTCAATAGGAATAACATCTACACTTAACTTATTAAAGAACCTATTTAGATTATTCAAATCTCTCATCAACATAAACTCAGCCATAGGATGCTCAATAGAAACCGATTGAGACATATCAATAATAAGCGGCTTACCCTTCCACATCAAAACATTATACTCACTCAAATCACCATGAACTAATCTGGCCTTTTGATAAAGCCGCCTCAAATTAGTAACCAACAACCTGTACACCTGCACAGGATTTTCAGGAAGGCACTCTTTAAGAGAAGGCGCACTTTTACCATCTTTACCTATAAACTCCATAACTAAAACATTACTCTTAACCACCAAAGGCTTAGGCACATTAACCTTTGCCTGACAAGCCTCCTCTAAATTACGAAACTCCTTTTGAGCCCACACCGCAAAAAGAGAACGCGTATCACGCTTAACATTTTTAAAACGAGGATCACCCTCAATATACTTAAGAATCCCCTTCTTAAACTCTGCCGAGGAAGTTAAATAAATTTTCACCGCCAAATCTTTATCTTCCCTAGTTTTACCCCAATAAACCCGCGCTTCCTTACCACTACTAACCACCCCATTAACCTCATGAAGCACACCCGTTTTAAGCAAATTAAACACAACAAGACGCGTAACCTGATCAAAAACTTCCTCAACAGTAGCACGCTCATTTGCCCTATCGCGATTCAACATTTTATCTCTACGTTCTAAACGCTTTTCATTATGCTCCAAACGCTCATGAGCTTTACGTGTCATAGTAGTCTACCCGATAACAGTATCCGAGTATTTAAAAACATTTAAACAAAAAACAATTAATGCGCCCAATTGGGACAACCATTGCATGGAATTCTATCATAAGCACTTGCCGATCAAAAGGATTTACAAAATTAGTGCAAATATCCAACCAAGGCAATAATGAGGTTGAATAGAGTGACACATGACACAAGTCTTATGATGAATGATTTCTGTAAATGATACACATGGAAAAGCTGGGATATATTTATTTAGATGTACGTGTTAAGCGTTGGCTATAATGGAGAAAAAATAAAAATGAAAGTGTTTAAAACTAAAAATCTATACACAACTTTTGCAATACTTATGATACTATCATTTACTATATCAATGCTTACAGTACAAAATGCAAACGCACAAAGTAGAGATACTAAAACGTATCCATTTGCTGACGTAGCACCAAAAACAGTCGGTGTGGGGCAACCTGCTCTAATTAGTGCTGGTTTGATGGCCCCTTTAAATAATAATAATGATGGCTGGAACATGACTATTTACGTCACTGATCCTGACGGTAAAGTTGAAACTTTTCAGCGTAAAACTTTTGCCACAGGCTCAGTAGGCTTCTACTATGCTCCAACAAAAGAAGGAAACTATACAATATACGCTACCTTTGAACGTACAGAATACCGTGGCGCTTGGTATGCATCAAGTGAAAGCGATAATGCCACATTAACCGTATTAGCAGACTTTTGGTATCCAAGTCATCCAGGTCATAAGCTTCCAACAGAATATTGGACAAGACCAATTGATGGACAACTACGCGAATGGTACCTAATTGCAGGAAGCTGGGTATATAAACCAAAAAATCTGTATGCACCATATAATGATGCACCTAAAACTGCACACATTTTGTGGAGTATGCCAATTGGCGACACCCTAGGTGGTCTATCAGGCGGAGAAGCTGGCGCCGTTGGATTCCAAGATGGAGATGGATACGAAGGTAAATTCTTAAACTCTATTACTATCTGTGGAATTTTGTATTATAACAGATACGTAGCGGCTTCACCACAACAAACAATTGTTGCAGTTGATTTACACACAGGAAAAACACTCTGGGAACGATCATACTCCTTTGGAGGCAGCAGAGTTGCACATGGACAAATTCTTGTATGGGATTTTGCCAGTAGCCATGGAGCATGGTCATACGTCTGGATGGTTAGCGGTAGTACATGGTATGGTCTTGATGCTGCGACTGGTGATCTTAAATATAACATGACTAATGTTCCAAGCGGAACTATTTATCGTGGTTCAAACGGTGAAATGCTAAAATACCGTATGTATAACTATGGAACTGCAGCTAATCCAAATTGGTATTTGCAGCAATGGAACTCTACATTTGTTGTGAATAATGGTACTCGCATAGGTACAGCTGATGCTTGGGGTGCTAACGTTCAAGGCAGATCATATGATGCAACACGTTTAGGTTTTGACCGTAACGTGTCAATTGCAGGGTTAACATTTGTGCCTGGTCAGGCCAACAATCCCAGCGCTGGAGCTACAGTTACACCAATAATGGCATATGCCGAAGATAGAGTAATTTTTGGCAACGTTTCAAGAGCAGGCGTAACTCTTACAGTGCTTAGTCTTGATGAAGAAAATCTAGGATATACATTGTGTAACAGAAGAACATGGGATTCACCGGCTGAATGGCAAGATGTTAGTGTAACCGGCAGTCAATCAGGTTGGGCAGGTTTTAGTAAAGAATACAAAGTAGCTGTTTATTGGACAAAGGAAAACAGAGTTAACTATGCTTTTAGCACAGAAACAGGCAGACTTTTATGGCAAACAGAACCACAAAGCTATGCAGATGCATGGGGTGGAGTTTCTACTTCCAGAGATGTTCCGGAAAAAATCATTGTAAACAACAAGCTTATTGAAGCAAGCGTTGCAGGTATTGTATACTGCTATGACGTAGAGACAGGTAAATTGCTTTGGACACATGAAGCAACAGCAAAAACTACTGATTATCAAGTTATGACAGGAAACTGGTGGTTAATTCCAGTAATTGCTACTGATGATATAGTCTATTTTGGTCACCATGAACACTCTGCTGCAACACCTAAAAAGAGAGGTGCACCATTCTTTGCACTTGACATAGAGACTGGTGAACTTGTTTGGGAAATTGAGGGTGCATTCCGTCAGACTCGTTGGGGTGGTCCCGCAGTCATTGGCGATAGCATCATTGCAACAATGGACACCTATGATCAACAAATCTACGCAATAGGTAAGGGTCCAAGTGAATTAACAGTTTCAGCATCTAACGTTATAACCACTTCTTGGCAGCCAATTAAAGTTTCAGGAACAGTCATGGACGTCTCACCCGGCACACAGCAAGACAATCTAAAACTCCGATTCCCCAATGGTGTACCCGCAGTCGGCGATGAAAGCCAAAGCGAATGGATGCTCTACCTCTACAAACAATTCGAACAACCAATGACCGTAAAAGGCATAGAAATTACAGTGTACGCATTTGATGGTGAAAATGTAATAGATATCGGAAAAACAACAAGCGACTCACGGGGCACATATGCAATAGACTGGATTCCAGAAAAAGAAGGCAAATACGACATATGGGCATACTTTGAAGGCACAGAAGCATTCTTTGGCGACGACGCAAAAACAGAAGTATCCGTATACGCACCAGCGCCCACACCAGAACCAGAACCAACACCACCATACGAATGGTACATCATCGGCATGGGCATCGCAATCATTGCAGCAATCGCTATACACCTACTCATAACTCTTAAAAAGAAATAAAAACCAACCCTCTTTTCTTTTTTTACTTTTTTTACTTTATTTGGGTGTTAAGAGAAACCAAACCTTATTCTGTAACTGTGCCTCATATAAGAAAGATATGGAATACCGTAGGCGGGTATATGACGACCTCTAATGAAAAAGATGTAAAATTCAAATTTAATCCTGTTTACTTAGTACCTATACTTGCAAGTATGTTTTTTGGTCTTGGCTGTGCTTGGATTCTAAGGCCTCAACAAGGACCTTATGCACCTGTATTACCCCCTGTCACCCCCTTTCCTGATGACACCATGTCAGGACCATTGGGTAACGCAATTTTTTTTGTTATCCTAGTTGCGATAAGTGCCACAGTATTCTATTTCTTACTTAAACAAAATAAAGTAAAATTCATAAAAATAGCCATTTTATCAGTTATGACTCTTGCCACACTGTTACTCTCCATAATTTACCTCTCAACACTTTTAGCAAACACCCCCTTTTACAGTCTCCCCTTAATAGGCGCATTAACTATAGGGATAACAATACTGTTTGACTTAGCCATATTCAAATACACTAAAGCCCAAAACATAGCAGTCATAGCGTTAGGCGGCGCCTTTGGAGCTCTATTTAGCTTTCTACTACCCCCATACAGCGCCATAGCCATACTAATTTTTCTTGCAATCTATGACATATTTGCTGTTTACCGTGGACCTGTAGGAAAAATTGCTCAAAACGGAATAGACCAACTAAGCGGACTAAGCTACTCCTTCAAAGACATACAAATGGGATTAGGCGATTTATTCTTCTACACCGTACTAGTGGGTATAATGTTTTTCAACTTTCCAAACAGCATACTACCCACAATCATGTCCATCATTGGCATCTGCATAGGCTCAATAATCACATTTTACATGCTTGACAAAAAAGGAATCTTTCCAGGACTACCCTTCCCCATCGCCATAGGACTACCCCTCGGCTTTATCACAGCCCTACTCATCTAAAAACAAACAAAAGTTTAGTTGAACCTAAAGAATATACTGTTCAACATAAACGGTAGGCACACCCATACGAGCAGCAGTTTCAGCTACCGATAAACCACTGCTAATAAATCGTTTAACAACAACCCCCATATCTTCACCAACTTCAATAATATGACGATCGGGGTCATAGAAACGAATAGCACGTTGCCCCCAAGGATGTTCATACAACAAATGAACATAACATATATCCCCTCGTTGACTTAACAGATTACAGAAAGAGTCAATATCTCTTGTTTCAAAACACAACTCTCCAGCATTATTTCCAAAAAGGATGTTATCTTCACTTTTTTGAATAAACCCTTTCCAAGTGTCAAGAGTTTGAAGAGCTATTCCACCCGTTAAAGTTACATTTGCACCCAAATCCGATTCAACCTTAAGACCAAGAACCTCTTTGTAAAACCGTTTGGACACCTCAATATCCTTAACAGAAATCAATACACCCAAATATTTCATTTTACACATCTCAACTTTTTACTAACTTTGGGTTAACCCCACATTGGGGTAATGTTCTACAAAGATGTCACGGATTTGTTCAGGTTTCTCAATAACATGCATACCCGTCATTTGCTCAAGTTTACGTACTTGCTCAGCTTCTTCTTTGCGTACCTGAATTTTTATGGTTTTACCGTTAGGTATTACTGTTTCAACAACACTTTCTTTATAATCCGTGGGCAAAACATAGACTTCCCCAAACGCTTTCAAACTCATAATAACCGAGTTAGTGATTAGGGTATCTCCAATACTGTTAACAATTTTAGCAACTGTATTAGAACTCGTTGGAGCAACAAGCATGAAATCATATTTCCCACTTTGTAACCAAGACGCCAAAAACGGTGCATTAGCATTCATTTCAACTCTAAAATTAGTAAACTCTTGCTTCAAAATTTCAAACTGTTTATAAAACCTAAGCATAGTCTCACCATTCTTAGAAACAAACACATGAATATCCACTTTTGAAGCATACTGCTCCTTAAGCTCAAGCATCACCTTGACAATCTCAACAATTTTATCGCCACCACCAGTTATACCCCAAGCAACTTTATGCTTTTTTTGTGTCTTACTCAATTACTTTCACCTATACTATAATACCCCTACATTCTTTTAACTGTTTCATCTTAATTTTAAATATACAAACCATTTACATCCATAGATAATGTCGGATAGGCTACAAAAATCAAATATTAAATAAAAATATTCAAAAATTTTAAATAAAAAAATAAAAATTAAAGAAAGAAGAGTTGTTTGAGGTTATTCTTTTTCAAAGTATTCTTCTGGTTTTGGTGGAACTGCTGGTAGTCCTTTGCGTTCGCGGATTTCTTTGATTATTTCTTCTTGTAGTTGTTCTGGAATTGGTGCCCAACGGCTGAATTGCGTTGCCCAGAATGCGCGTCCTTCGGTTGAGCTTCTAAGTTCGTCTGCGATACCAAAGCTTTCAGATACGGGCATTTCTGCTTTGACTGTTATCATGTCTTCTTCGGAGGGCATGTCTATGATTTTGCCGCGTCGTTTGTTTACAGTTGCTAGGACGCTGCTGACGAAGTCTGAGGGGACTTTGCATTCAAAGCTTATGAGGGGTTCAAGTAGTTTGGGTTTGCTTAGTAGAATAACGCAGTATATGGGTCTCCAAGTCATGGGAATGGCTTGTGCTGGGCCTCTGTGGACGGGGTCTTCGTGTAGGGTGATGTCTTCTAGGTTGATTTTTAGGCCGTGTGCTGGTTCTCTTGTGAGGGGGGAGGTTTGTACTGCTTCGCGGAAGCCTGTTTTTATGTGGTCGATGATTTCTTCTACGTATTGTCGTCCACGGATGCGGTTGACTAGGATGTTGCATTCTTCAATTGCGACTGCGCCTTTTGCTTCGTCGGGTGACCAGCCTAGACCTTTGAGGACTTTGGCTCTTTCGTCTTTGTTTTGTAAGTCAGTAATTTTTTCTAATTTTATTGCTTCTATGATTTCTTCATCGAGTTTTTCGATGGTTATCCAGAGTTTGTTGTGTTTGTTGGGGCTTTTACCCATAACTGATGGACCGGTGTAGTCGTGGTGGATGGTTTCTCTGTAGATGACAATGGGTTTGCTGAGTTTGACTTTGAGGCCTGCTTCTTGCATTCGGTAAGCTGTGATTTCAAGGTGAAGTTCACCCATGCCTGAGAGGAGAAATTCGCCTGATTCTTTATTCATGACAAAGCGTATGCAGGGGTCTTCGGTTGTGAGTTTATGCATTACTTTGTCAAAGAGGGGCAGGTCTTTAACGTTTTCTGGTTCAACAGCTACAGTAACTACTGGGTCAGACACATAGGTTAAGCCTTCAAAGCTGTGAATTTCACAATTTGCCTCGCCTATGGTTTCGCCAATACGCATAGCAGGTAAACCTGAGACTGCGCCAATGTTGCCTGCGGGTACACAGTCAACAATAACACGATCAGTTGCCATGCTCATGAAAACTTGTTGAATGGTGCCTTTGCGTTGTGAACCAACTAGTTGTACTTCTTTACCTTTAGTGATGGCGCCACTGAAAATTCTGCCAATGGCAACAGTACCGCTGTGTGGATCTACATCAATTGTTGAAATACACATAAGTAGAGGAGCCTTAGGATCAACTTTTGCCATGCCAACACCAACGGGTGAATCTGCATCGCCTGGCCAAATCTTTGTTTGACGATATGGCTGAGCGACTAGGGGGCTTGGCAAGTGTTTGCAAAACATGTTAAGAATTGGTTCGGGTAGAGGTGCTTTCTTGCTTAATGCACCTACTTTCTCGTTAACCTCATCAGGATCACCAGTATATGCGTCGATGATGTCTTGGAAGCTAATTTGTTTTTGTCTCATATAATCAAGGCTTAAGCCCCACTTGTGAAGGGCTGAACCAAAAGCAACAGTATCTTCAATTTTAATTTTCCAAGTTTCTTTATATTCTGGTGGAGCGTGTTTCTCAATTAGATTGTTAATTTTTGTAAGAACCTTTGCAAATTTTTTCTGAATTTCTTGTGGAGATAACTTTATTTCTTTGATTAATCGGTCAACTTTATTGATAAATAAAAGTGGTTTAACTCTTTCTTTTAGTGCTTGCATGAGGACGGTTTCTGTTTGAGTCATTGGGCCTTCTACAGCATCAACAACTACAAGTGCACCATCAACAGCTCTTAAACTTCGGGTAACTGCGCTTGAAAAGTCAATGTGCCCTGGAGTATCTATAAGGTTAATCAAATGTTCTGTATTCTCATATGTGTGAACCAAACTGACGTTTGAAGCAAATATCGTAACGCCTCGTTGTTTCTCAAGAATGTAACTATCAAGGAACCGTTTTTGGCCAGCAGCATCTGCACTGATAATGCCTGCATGTGCCAAAAGACTATCCGACAAAGTTGTTTTACCATGATCAACATGAGCAATAATGCTGGTATTACGGATGATTTTTGGGTTCTCCATCAACTTAGTAATTTCATCATTTTGTCTAAAACGTGCCATCTTATTCATTCTCCACTTTAGCATTTATAATATCATTGTTAGTTTTATTTGAATACACCATATTTATAAACATTTTACGCATATGGAAATCTCTCAATAATAGAGTAAACAACATGGACATTGAATTTGTAGCCTATTAACTTTATGGCAATAAACTATAAACCTCAGCGAAAAACACGCATAATCAAAAAACAAACCAAATCACGATAAGTCTAACCTAAACCTTCCACCAACTTCAACCAACTTGTGAACCTTTTTGGTTTTAGATGTATGTTGTTCTTACAGGTTTAAGTAGCATTTAAAAGATTAAATGTAACATAGTTTATTTACTAAAGGAAGCTTGTTTATGCCTACTTTCCAGACTGTTCGTGGAATGCGAGATTTACTTGACAAAGAAGCCCAAACCTTCACTTATACCATGTCTAATGCTCAAAAGGTTGCTTTGCTTTTTGGGTTTAAAAAAGTGTTTACCCCTCATGTTGAATCTTTAGAATTGTTAAGTGCAAAATCAGGCGATGAAATACGTCAGAGAATGTTTATATTTGAGGATTTAGGCGGACGAAAAGTTGCTTTGCGTCCAGAGTTTACTGCCTCCATTGCACGTTTATCCACATCAACCCTAAAAAATGAGCCTAAACCATTAAAACTATTCTCAGTAGGCACTGTTTATAGGTACGATGAACCTCAACGTGGCAGATACCGAGAATTTTGGCAATCAAACTTTGAATTAATAGGCTCAAACAAGCCTGAAGCCGACACAGAAATCATACTACTCACAAATCAGCTCATGCAAACCCTTCAACTACAAGATTACGTTTTCAAAATTGGACACATAGGCATCATTCGAGGCATCCTAAGTCAAGATGGGGTAGATGAAAAAACTCAAAATGCCATATTACAACGTATGGACAAAAAAGAGTATGAATTAGCCCTCAAACTTGTTGATTCAGAAAAATGTCGCCATACACTGCAAAGTTTAATTGACCTTAAAGGTGATAACTGGCGTGGTATTATTGATCAAATTAAGGTTTTAGTAGCTGATTATGAGCAAGCGAAGGTTGCAACAGAGAACCTCTTAGAAATACTCTTGTTAGTTACATCAAGCACAGAGATTTCTTTAACTGTTGAACCTGCTTTTGCTAGGGGACTTGAATATTATACTGGACTTATTTTTGAGGTCTATATCCCACAGCTTGAAATTGCTCTTGGAGGGGGAGGTAGATATGATCGTTTAATTGAAGCCTTTGGAGGGGAAGCTACCCCAGCAGTTGGTTGTGCTCATGGAATTGACCGCATAGCAATTGCTCTGCAAACTCAAAACGCAAACTATTCCATGTCTTTGGGGCGAAAAGTTGTGGTAATTCCCATTACCGATTCAGTAAAAGTTGATGCGTTAAAGATTGCCCAGTTGTTGCGGGTGCAGGGGGTTTCTGCAGAGTTTGAGCTTATGGGTCGTAAAATGGGTAAAGCTTTAGAGGATGCAGATAAGCGTGGTCTGGATTACGCGGTTATTGTTGGTGAACGTGAGCTTAAAGAGGAAACTGTGGTTATTAAAGATCTTAAAAAGCGTGAACAAGTAACTGTGCCTCTATCAGAGTTATTTGAAAAGATCAAAAACTAAAAATATAATAAGGGTAGCATAAGCCAAAAGCTTATTTTTATTTGTTGCTTTTAGAGTCGTTTGATGTAGCGGTTTACTTCCCATTCGGTTACTTGTAGGCGGTAGGCGTCCCATTCGCGGCGTTTTTCTTTTAAAAAGTTTTCAAAGGCTGTTTCGCCTAGGGTTTCTTTCATAAGCTCGCTTGTTGCAAGTTCGTCTAGGGCTTCTTTTAGGGATTCTGGCAGGGAGACTATGCCGCGTTCTTTGCGTTCTTCATAGCTCATGTGGTAAACGTTTAGTTCCACGGGTTCTCCTGGGTCGGTTTTGTTTTTAATACCGTCAAGACCTGTGGCTAGTAGTACTGCAAATTGTAAGTATGGGTTGCCTGCGCCGTCTGGACAGCGGATTTCACATCTTGCAGCGCTTTTTCTGCCGCCAAAGTTTGGTACACGGATAAGTGGGCTGCGGTTTTTGTGTGCCCATGCAATATAGACAGGGGCTTCATATCCGGGAACTAGGCGTTTGAAGCTATTTGGCCAACTGTTAAGTATGGCACACATTTTGCGTCCGTGTGCGAGCTGTCCGCCGATAAAGTTGCGTGCAATCTCTGAGAGGTAGCCTTGTTTTTCGTCTTTTTCGGAGAAGAACATGTTTATTGTGCCATCGAGGTTCCATAGGCTTTGGTGGATGTGCATGCCACTGCCGTTTATGCCTTGGAAGGGTTTTGGCATGTATGTTGTTAGGTATCCGGCTCTTGCGGCGACGACTTTTCCACACATTTTTAGGGTGATAGCTCGGTCGGCTGTTTCTAGGGCTTCGCCGTATTTGAAGTCAATTTCGTTTTGACCTAGGGCGCTTTCGTGGTGGCTGATTTCGATGTCTATACCAAAGGCTTCGGCGGTGTCGGCTATTTCACGTCTTAAATCATCAGTTAAGTCGCCTGGATGGAAATCAAAGTACCCCGATAAGTCTATGGGAGTGGGTAAACCGCCGTTTTCAGATTCTTTTACTATAAAAAATTCAAGCTCAGGTGCACACATGAATTTATAACCCCCTTGACAGGCTTTTTCGATTGTTTTTTCAAGGATGTAGCGGGGGTCAGCATCGTAGCGTTTGTTTTGTGGAGTATAGATGTCGCAGAGAAGTCTACAAGAAGATTTTTCTTTGGGCCTCCAAGGCAAGATTGCAAAAGTTGTTGGATCAGGATATAAAACCATATCAGATTCTTCAACAGGTCCATAGCCTGTAATTGAAGAACCATCAAATGACTGCCCATTCTCAAAAATACTTTCAATATTTTTTGAACTCACCGCAAGATTCTTTAACATACCATTAATGTCAGTAAACTGCAACCTAACAAATTTTATGTCATTTTCACGGATAGTTTTTACAACATTAGTTACATTTTCTTTCCAAACAACATCATTGAAATTTTTCATTTAATTGCCTTCTACTCTGCTTGTAAATTTTATCTTCTTCTATTTTTATGTGTTATGGCTACAGTTTTAAGGTAAACTGTTAGAGGAAGGTTAATAGTGTGTTATGTTTTGCGTTCTCGGCGTAGAAAGTCGCCTATATCTAATACGTTTGCTACAGCGGGCATATTTTTGTCAGTTTGGGGTTGTTGTTGTGTTAATTCAGTTAAAACTCTGCCAAATCCAAGGCATTCTCCAAATTCGTTAAATATTAAAACGTGACAGTTTCGTTGAATTCTGCCATAGGTTTGTACTATGCCTTTCTTAAAAATGTCGCGTCCACAGATAAATAACCATCCTGCTTTTTGGTCAACTATTATTTTGTTAGCTTTCTGAGTTGCAATTATTGAGAGTAAATTAAAGCTTGGGAAAAACTTGTTTGCTCGAATTTTACCTAAAAAGATTCCTGCATAAAAAAAGTCGCCTTTAACCAGTAGCGGTTTAATTTGGTTGTTTAGCAAGAAAATGCGTCCATCCCGTTCAACTAGGAGGTTTTCGTTAAAGGTGAGTTTTACGCCAAATTGCAATGCAAAATCTACAACTGCTTTAATTTTCATGTTGAGGGGCACCTCACAAGTTTACATACAAAGAAGCCCTGTGTTTGGTCAGGCCAGAACCTGCGGCAATGTACAATTGAGGGGTCTAATTGTTTTCCAAAAACGTTAGTTAACCCCAAAGTGCCCGGACAGTTAATTTCAGCTATCTGCAGATTTAATCGATGTATGGCCCAGTCTATGTTTAACTCGTTTTCTTCAGGTTCTAAAGAGCAAGTTGAGTAAACAATTTCTCCGTTCTCTGTTAGGCATTCGGCGGCTTTCATCAATATTTCTCGTTGCACCCTAGCGTTACGTTCAACATCTGTTAGGGTGCGATTTTGAAACCATCTAGGATCCGAAGCAAAATTTCCACTACAGGGGGCATCAACAAGGATACGATCAAATTTTAAACCCATTTTTGGACTGTTGCGTGCGTCAAGTTGATAAACAATAGTGTTTCTAACATGGCATCGTTCTAAATGGTTAGACAGCGCCGTTAACCGTTGTTTACTTATATCTAACGCAACTATACTGCCCGTGTTATCCATATCATTTGCCAACTGGACTGTTTTTCCACCCGGCGCAGCTGAAGCATCAAGCACCCGCTTACCTTTAAGATTGGAAAATAAGGTTACAGGAACCTGCGCGGCGGCCTCTTGAATAGAATACAACCCAAGCAAATACTCCGCGGTAGCACCCGCTGAAACCTTGGAATTACAAACCCAGTAACCTTGAGGCAAAAAACTAATCTTTTCCAAAGTTAAACCCAAACTCAAAAGACGCAAAACCAAAGCTTGCTGATTTCCATTATTAATAGTATGATTGAAACGTATGGCTTGTCGTAACTCTACGGGGCGATACTTCCAACCTAACTGCTCGTAACGGCTCACAAAAAACTCTTTTCCCGACATCACCTTAAAAAGAAAAAACGAAAAATAAAAACCTTCCACAAAAAATAATCAAGCCGTCTAATGCCGTAAATCCTAAAAAGCACCGTGCATGATATAATAGGAGGAAGTTTTCTTGAAACGCATAGAAGCTCGTATTAAAACAATGTTTGGCGAAATTGTCATAAAAAGCGATAGCCCCCAAGAACTCTTAAATATGCTGGAAACTGTCCCAGAAAATTTTGTAGAAAAAATATCTGATTTTGTTTCAGATCGTCTAACACTTTCAGGGGCACAACTAAAAGGTATTGTTGAATCAACCACCGAAGGTCCAGTTATTGTAACTCGAGAAAACTTAACACACTATGAAGCCGTAGGCCTAATTCTCTACGCGTCCGAAGAACATAAAAACACAGCGGCTCAAGTACAAAAACTGTTAGAATCCAGCAACATCAAAAGCATGGTTCCCGCACGCCTAAACGAAATGACCAAACGAGGACAAGTCTTCAAACCCGACCCAAACAAACCCGAATTTAAACTAACCATACAAGGCGAAAAATGGATTGAAGACGAAGTGTTAAAGACTCTTAAAGAAAAAACAGGTTAAAAACAAAAAATATTTATAAAAAAATAAAAAGCTAGACTATGCAAAAACGAGTTTTAAAGTACATTAACACATAAAAATTCAACAAACAACAACTATAAATACAACATAAAGCAAACAATCATTATTGATGTTGAATATTATGCGTTACAAAGAAGGATTTAACAAATTTTTGTTTTGTTTGGTGTTGTTATTATGTTTAGTGATGTTTATGGGTTGTTTTGTTGGTTTAGTAAATGCTCAGACATTTGGTTCAACTATTACTATTATGCCGGATGGTAGTGTTGGGCGAACTGATCTGATTCAGCGGAACGGAGATGTTTATACTTTAAAAGGAGATATTTTTGGCACAATATCGGTTAAAAAAGATGGCATTACAATTGATGGTGCCGGATATGCAATTAAAGGAACGGGAAACGGAATAGATTTACGAAAGAATTCTATGGCCATTCCGCCTGCGCATAGTAATGTTGTGGTGAAGAATGTTCGTTTTTGTGATAATAGTCTCATTTTTACTTCTGCGTGTAGTAACAGTTTCATCAACTACACGTCGATTGAATCGGTATTACTGAAGAATTAAACACTAATTTTGTGGGTTTTTGGTGTGGTGTGTCCTTTTGTGGGGACAAAGACCACGCCAGCTTTGGTTATTTTTAGTTGGACGTGTTTGTTTGTGGGGTGCGGGTGTGATGTCAAGATTATTTACTCAATGATGACATCCATGGTGGCATGATGTGGTCATGTCACGGCATTAATCGGGTTGAAAGAGTTTTTATTTGTTTTCTTTGTTAGATGGGTTGTTGTGGGTGGGATTTGAATTGTTTGGTAAAGCTGTTTAAGTTGTCTTGTAGTAACAATGGGTGTGCTCCAAAAATAGGAGAGGTTGGTTTCTGAGAAATCAACAAACCCATTTAAACTATGGCAGAATTAACTATTTTTGTTGTAGACTGTTTTTGTTTTTGCTTTTTTAAACGATAAAAAAACAAACCAACAACAACAGCAATAGCAACCGCTCCTGCGATAGGTAAAAGATAAGACTGCTCACCACCAGTCATAGGTTCGACAAACACGTCTTCTTCCTCGACAAATACGTCATGACCTTCACCACTTAACGCTGTATTCAAAGAAAACTCTACAGATTTACCCATTTCAAAAGCAACCGTACTATACACACCCCCACCCTTATTAACAGCAGTATTATCCAAAATACGACTACCCCCGGAATTCACGGATAAGTCACCCTTATTGTAAACTCCACCCCCATTCTCCATAGCAGCATTATTGGAAATTATTCCATCCCAGCCACCAACACCTCCATACATATAGAAAATGCCCTCATTGTACACTCCACCACCATAATCAGCAGCATTACCAGAAATCACTCCTCCATAAAAGTCAAATTCGCCACCACGCTCAACATACACCCCACGACCAGTAGCACCCTTTGCATGTGTCACAACAATACCTCCATAAAGCTTCAAATACCCACCCGACCTTACAATAATAGTGTCCATACCATCAGCTCCAACCAGAGAAACACCACCATCCTCATACGATACCAAGACAATTCCTTTGCCATCAGAGATTTCAAGAGGATTTTTCAAAAAAATGCTCTCCATAACATAAATTATGCACCCATCACTACCTGAAGTGTCAATAGCCTTTCTAAGGGCTGTCTCAGTTTTAACCTGAACATCTACATCCAACCATACACCACTAACTTCGGAAGTAAAAGGTGAAGAAAATAATGTTATTATGAAGAGTAAAGAAATGAAGGTTAAAGTTTTTTTACTGAGAAATTGCTGCTGATTAAATTTAGGTTTAACAAACACGGCCATACAAATACGTCCTCTTTAATTTGATAAATGTATTATTGTTGTTATTATTTTTTTTGCCATATTTCTCATGAAAACATTTTTTATTTTCGTGGTTCTTCCAGCATCGGCGCAGCCGATGGTGTGGTCTTCCATGAAAACATTTGTTGGGTTTCATAGTTTGTCTATCATCGGCTCGCCGATGGCGTATTTTTCTATGTTTACTAATTTTTGGTTGATAAAGAAAAAGAGGGTTGTGTTGTGTAGTATTGCTGTGTTCTATTTGAAGATCATTTGTCATTATTGTTGCTGCGGGTTGTTTTTCAGTGTTAGAATACGCGAATTGCATCAAAATATACATCTCCTACGGCGTTCCAGTCGTTAACGACAACTATGGTGATATATTTAAAATTGGACACATAGCCCAAAACGAGGTCATCTGCGCCAGATTGGTTCTGAGGGTGGGTACAATAGTTTGTGTCTGCAATTGTTGTCCAGTTGATTTTGTCGTTAGATACTTTGACTATTAAATGGGTTCCAGTTGTTGCTGTGTATCCATACATTTTAATAGTGCCACTTAATGAAGTGCCAGGATTGTTTATGTTATGCATGTTCGCATATATTACTGCATAGTCATAATAGAGTGGACTGTACCAGTAGCCCGAATGCAAATAAACGTACTTTTTGTCAACCAAAGCGCCCGTTATGCTCTTAGAATCGACGACACTTCCGTATCTTATGAATTCAGAAGTTGCGCTTAGAGCGTAGCCTTTTACATCATATCGAACTCGATTTATCCAAAGGTTGGTATCGCATGTAGAGCAATAGTGTGTAGCGTGACCTTTACAAGAAAAACACATGATGCAACATGAAGATGATGATGGATTATGTGCTTGGTCGTTACAACCGAACAGGTGTGATAGTTCATGCTGGACAAGATTAATAATGGGTCCATATTGGATGGCGTATCCTACACGTATTACCGCACCACTACCATGACCGTCTCCTTTACCGTCATAGTCCCAGCCATATCCAACACCAGGGTTGCCACCACTTTCAAGTTGATTTGTCAATAGTATTACTATGTCACAACCTGAATTTTTTACAAAATTTTCGTTCAATAAGGCGCTTAACAAAGATGAGTACTTTGTTAGGTGATTGGGTGAATTCCATGTGTCATTATAGGCATGCATGTTAAACGTAATGTCGTAATTGTCATCCAAATTGGCTGAGCCATCGGCTAGAACTAACGTAGCCCAATTGTACAGGTTGGATGCAGGCATATTCATAGGGTTCAGTTTGCTCCAGAAGTCTCGGGCTTCTTCATCAATAACCACCATTACTTTTACGTTTGCTTTTGCGCGTGAGCTTTGTCTGCCTTCGTTTTCCTCTTCTTGAGGGGAGGGCTGTTTAGGTGTAACGTATTCTGGGATGTGTGCAAATCTGGCTATGTCTTCTAAGGTAAAATTTTCTGCTCCAGGTAGGGGTGGTGGCGGGGGACAACTACGTCCTTCACCGTATGCATTGCATCCGAAATGGTTGTCATTGTGGGTGTGTTCTTCAGTGCAGTATTCGTCTAAGCAGTTTTCGTTGTTGTTTTGTAGCGGGTTTTCGGCTATGGCGGTTTGGATTGGTTGCATTATGCCTGTGCCTAATAAAACTAAAACAGCACAGACCGTCATGCTGAGTATTAATTTCTTTTTAAACACGTTCATAAAATTTCATCCTTTATTTTTTTACACTATTTTGTGTGTCTGTATATTGTTACCAGATGTTTATATTAGTTTCTTAAAATCACCCTTCTATAGACATACATTTAAATACAGCGTAATACTTGTAGAGCCAAATTCTAAAAAAACACATCTTATAAAAACCAAAAAACTATCTAAACCAAACTATAAAGAAAACAAAATCTCACAGCCACAAACCCTACGAACACACACCACCAAAAACACAACTACTTAAAACAGAACCCTCACAACCCCCTCTTCTAAAAACTTTAGAGATAAATTACTGATTCAATCAGCAGTATATGGGAGACTATAAAGCCAAATTTGGAGGTTTTGGTGTGGTGTGTCAGCTTTTTTGGGCTGGCAAAGACCACGTTAACTCACAGATTATTTTTAGTTGAATGTGCTGGTGGGGGTGTGGGTGTGTTTTTATTTTCGTGTGGGTGGGTTTTCTTTGTAGTATGCGCCTGCTAGAAATATTAGGGTTAGGATGTAGGGTTCTAGGTGGTTGATTGTGTGTTTTGCTTGTTTGATGTTTTTTGTTACGTTTTTTAGTATGTCTGTGTTGGTTTCGTGGTCGTAAAAGTCTTTTTCTATGTTGTTTAGGTGTTCGAGGATTAGGTTTTTTATTTTTTCGTCGCTGTCGGCTAGTTCGTTTATGCCTTCGCTTATTTGTAGGGCTTCTACTGTTGGGTTGTAGACGGTTGTTGCTTGGGTGTTTTCGGGTTTGAGTTTGAACATTTGGTTTATCCCTTGTAATGTTGTTTGTGGTTGAGGTATTTTTGTGTTTGTTTGTTGTTATTGCAAGTTTTTCAGGGGAAGTTGTGGTGTTTCTTGTGGAAAACTTTTAAATACCCCTGGCGCCCTCAACTATTTTGTAATATTATTACGTTTCAGGTTTCCTCATTCCGCGCCTAAACCTATGGTTTATCCCCTGCGGGGGACGTATGGAGTGTCATACTATTTATGCCCCACCACCATTCTTTAAAACAATACACCCTATATCTACAACGTAGAGAGTCTGCAAAAAAATATGCACTATCCCTACTTAGTGATCTTGCACTATATGATTTAGAAGAACACGAACAAATAAACACCCTGCTGCAACCAACTGATTTCTCCAACGCCTTAACAAATCAGTACCCAAACGTAGACGCAGACACAATACTACCCGAGTTGCCCCCTGATTCTTTAGAAAAAGGCTTAGTCTTAAAAGACCGCTACGGCAGAGGCGCCCTGCAGCAAGACGACAAACCCAACAAAACCTTAACCGTAGATCAATGGCGCGAACAATTTCGCCTACAACTCTATCAAACCACTAAACGAGGGGTAACCATGTGACAGAAAAAGCCGCCGTCATGAGTCAAGACGACTCTTTACTCTCACGCATAAACGCCATAGAAATCGCTCAACTTTTAACCTACAAAGAACACATCCAAACAAACTTACTAGACCGCATTGACAAAATCGAAAAAACCCAAACAACCCAAACCACGCAACTTGAAGAAATAAACCTGCAATTAACCAAACACATATCCGTCCAAGAATCTTTGACAAACCATTACAAGGCACTCTTAACAGGCGTCTTTGGCGTCATAGGCGGCGCAATCATCACCTACCTCCTCCAAACACTCTAGGTTTTCACAGGTGAACAAACAAATGTTTTCCCCCCCAAAACCTACTCAACAAACCCAACTCTTCCCCACCCAAAAAAAAGAGTTGGAAAACACAAAAGAAACAATATTTATAGAAAACACTGTTAAACCCCGACGTCAAAGTCTTTATCGCGGTGGCGCCAAATGCTTCCGTGTCCCCTCTGTGGAACAAACTAACCTAAACGGTGGCATTGTTCCGGCAAACACAAAGCCTCTTCCCGTTAGTGTGGTTGACAAAAATAAGCCTACAGATTTTATACGCAAAGCCCGAACTAGAGCGTTAATTAATGGTTTATTAGATTTTAAAAGTTTAAACCAAGTTGCAGTAGAATTAGGTGTTGCCCGCGTTACCTTACTACGCGACTTCCACAGGTGGGCTAAAAAACATAACATGGCGTTTGTTGAAACAGAATGGATGGAACGCTACCAAAAAATGAAAAAAACCAATGAAGTGGTATCGTTTAACGCTTTAACAAACATCTATAGACAATTAATTGCAATCCAAGCCAAAGTGAATGTTAATGTTACAAACCAAATCCTTAGCATTAACCGAGCCGCTTCAGACACTGAACTTGCAAAACAACTTGCCATGTACCAAAAACTCGTTTACGGAACAGTTGCAACAGAAACAGTTGTTGAAGTGGAAAATTTTCGAGCTCTCAATTCTGCACAATAAGTACATCCCTTGGAAACCTACGCCTAAACAGTGCGAATTTTTGTTGCGTGATGAGCTGGAGGTTTTGTTTGGAGGTGCAGCAGGTGGGGGAAAGACAGCCGGTACTGCTATGGCAGCCTTGCAGTATGTGGGGGAGCCTAATTATCGGGCTTTAATTCTTAGACGGCAGTTAACCGACGCCAAACTTTCAGGGGGCATCAGTGAGGTTTTGGATGATTGGTTGACTAATACGGATGCTAAAAAGGTGGGGGATGCATGGTATTTTCCCTCAGGCGCTATTGTGCAACTGGGGTATCTAAAGTCGCCTCAGGATATGTACCGCTACGACAGTAGCAGGTTTGATGCAGAATTCTTTGAGGAATTAACCCATTTTCTTGAACTGCAGTATCGTTACATGATTGCCCGTGTTAGGCGGGCTCGTAACAGCAACATTCCTCCAAGAGTGTGGAGCACCACAAATCCCGGGGGAAAAGGGCATCATTGGGTAAAAGCCAAATTCATTGATCACAATCATGACCCAACCTGTAAATTTGTCCCTGCCCGTCTAAAAGACAACCCCTACATAGACCAAAAAACCTACATTTCAAGTTTAAACAAACTTGACCCCATAACCCGAGCACAAAAACTAGACGGCAACTGGATAGTATCCTTAGCTGACTCATTGTTTAAACGTGAAAAAGTCCAAATAATTCCCCAGTTACCTCAAGGTTTAAAGTTTGTGCGGTACTGGGACAAAGCCTCAACTGTGCCGAAAAAGAATAATCAAGACCCTGACTACACGGTGGGGGTAAAGCTTGCTGAACAACAAGGCATATACTTTTTTGTTGATGTGGTGCGGGTGCGCAGAACTAGTGCGGATGTTCAGGCCTTAATTGCGCAAGTTGCGCAATTAGATGGGGTGGCAACTAAAATTTATATGGAGCAAGAACCCGGCAGTTCAGGGGTTGATGTCATCAACTATTACGCCCGAGAAGTGTTAAAGGGGTATAGTTTTTATGGGGTAAAAACGACGGGGTCAAAAACTGATAGGGCTGCGCCTTTGTCTGCTGCCTGGGATAATGGCAATGTTCGTTTGCTTTTAGCGTCGTGGAATACGGAATTTCTTGATGAGTTGGAGCTTTTTCCACAGGGTGCACATGATGATCAGGTGGATGCGGCGTCAGGTGCGTTTGAGCAAATACGCATCAAAACCGCAGCCCCCCCAGTATTCAAAATACACTAACAACAAAAACAATAAAAATTAAAAGTTTGGTTGAGGAAAAAAAGTTTGTCTGTGACTCGGTTTGGTGCAAAAGTTACTAAGGATGGGGGGTTAATTCTGCATCCTTCCTTAGCGGTAGTAGGGGATATGGGTGATGTGCGGGGTCAGGATGTTTCAGCTGACACGGATGCGGGGTTTGGGCAGCCCATATCGGATAGTGAACTCTCGTTTGCTGCTTGCCGTGAACCCGTTGCTCATTTTTTGACTTATGGGGTAGCAGCTGATGTGACTGATAAATGGTTCTACGTTGATGACTTAGACACCAAAAACCCCGATGTCGAATTAGATAATAATGTGCAGATGGCTTTAGATGAGATAGATTTTCGCGAAGTGTTAACCGAAGCCTTAATCCAAGCTCGCATTTACCGCAAAAGCCTAATTGTCTGCGCCTTTGATGATGCCAAAGACGTTTCCGAACTAAAGCAGCCAAGAAAGGAAGGCGCCAAGCTTTTACAGTTTGAAACCTACCCTAAAACTGAGAATAGCCAAAAACTCTTTCCTTACTCTGTGGACAAAAAAGATGACGACGTCAAAAGCTTACGGTATGGTAAACCTGTACTTTACCGTATAGACCGAGGTGGGGGGAACGTGCTTTTAGTGCATTTTTCACGTTGCATTGAGGTGGATAACAAGTTTTCTGTTTTAGCGCCCATCTTTGATGATTTAGTCTGTGGACGCAATATACGTTGGGGAGCTGCTCAGTGGCTCTACCGCACAGGTGGTGGTTTTCCTGTTTTGGGTTTTCCACGGGGGACTCCCTTGGAAGATTTGGAAAAGTATTGTGCCTCAGGGGCTTTTAACGATTTGATGAATCGTAGTTACATTACTTTAGCGCAGAACAGTAAAGACGAAAACGACGGCATGACCATAGATTTTAAAGGCGCCGCCAACACCACCCTAAACCCTGTCCCCTTCCTAAAAAGTAACATTGAACAAATCAGCATCGCAACCGGTATCCCTCAAGCAAAACTTGTAGGTGCCCAAGCAGGCGCCCTAACAGGCAGCAACGTAAACATGCAAGACTACTTTAAAGTCATAAGCCGCATACAAAACGGTCTGCCCACAAAAATTGCTAAACAAGTAATCCTCTGGCTAGCTGAGAGCGGCCAAATCACCCGCCTAAAAACCATAGCTCAAACAGATAGTTTAACCAGGCAGTTTATTAAAAAATTCCACAGAGGCGACTATCGTAAAAAAATTGTGCAACACTTTGCCATAGTTTGGAACAGTGCTTTTGAGCATTCAGAAATAGATAAAGCAAAAATTGAACTCGACAACGTCCGCAGCAACCAAGGAAAACTAGACTATATGACTATAGACGAAGTTCGAGCAAGCGAAGACCTAGACCCCTTGCCAAATAAAGAAGGCGAAAAACTAAAACGTTCAAGTTTAAACGAACTCTTCACTACCCCACCTTCTTCCTCAAACACCAAAGAAAACAGTAGTACACCTGAGCAGCAGTTGCAACAAGCCGACAAATTCCTACTAGTCGACTTAACCCCCAAACCCCCTCAACCACCAGCTTTTCACTCCGACGATGCAACTTAGCAGCCTAATTGGCGCCATACGCTTAATCCAAATGGGGGATAAGCGTTGGATTCCACAGCAGTTGCGCGGGTATAGTTTTTTTAGTAAACTTGATGAGTGGGGTTTTCAGTCAAGTGAACACCAAAACATGTGCATTACATGTGAGGACTTTAATGGCCAAGTTTTTGCAGGCGATGAACTACGCCGCACTTTTCCCTATTTAACTGTGGAATCTAAAAACACAATTTCCCCCAATGTGCATCCCAACTGCAAATGCACCCTACAAAGAGAAAATTAAATGTACGTATAACCTAAAGGAGAAAAAAATTGTATGTCAACAACACCAACGTCAGAGTATAAAGTTGTCTTTGATATTGCCACTTTGGATAAGGCTGTGGTTAGTGAAGATGATGATACGTTAACTATGTCTGCTGTTATTGCTTCGGAGATAGTGCACAAGTACGCTGGAGGTATGGCGTATAAGCCTGGGGATGAGCTGGAAAAAATGGTTTATACTGCTAGTCGTATTGGCAGTGTGCCTATAAAAGTGTTGGAGCATCCGGGGTTTGAAACAGATTTTTTGCTTTTAAAACACAACGATGTCCACGGCAAAGCGGGTAATTTTCAGTTTGTAAAAGATCTTCTTGACCCTAAAACCAAACGGCCTAACAGACGTGGAGTAAGGGCTGATATTACCTGGTTTAAAGACGTCACCCCTCCAATTGTTATCACTAAACTTAAGGATGGCACCCTGCGTGATGTTTCCATAGGGTTTGTTTGTGAAATGGAGTGGACTGAGGGAGTGTTTAATGGTGAAAAATATGATTATGTGCAACGTAATATTTTCTTAAATCATGTTGCTGCTCCTGTGGATGCAGGTCGGTGTCCGGGCCCCATATGTGGCATAGGCGCAGACAAACAAAACTCAACCACAAATATGGTTATGGTTGACAGACAAGTCTTAGAATCTTGCCCCGTATGTAATCACATGAAAGAGGTAGGGTGGCAAACCGCAGGCCAACGCCTCTACGACACCTACGGCCCCAACGTCTTAGAAGTTATAGACACAGGCAAACTCCCCCCAACACCACCATCCCAACCAACTATAGCTCCAACTGTTGACTCTGTGGAACAAAAAACCGAGGATCCGCAGGTAAATAGTGATGCAGAGTTTAGAAAAGTGGTAAAAGAATTTCACAAAACCTTCCCTACTTCTTGATCACATCTTCTTTTTGTTTGTTTGTGATGAGCTCTCGCTCTGTATGAGCGTTCACTTTTCGTAGCGTGTTTAGTGACGAAACAAAACATGCTTAAACCCTTTAAGTGAAAAATTATGTTAGAAAAAAGTGAACTTTTAAAAAAACTAGCAGACGCTGGCATCACTGAAGCTGACTTGCAAACCTTGTTGCCGCCAGTGCAGACTGATGCAGATCTTCAAAGTAAAAACGAAAGACTGCAACTTGAAATAGACAAACTTAAAAACCAACAAAAAATAGCTGTTGATATTGCAAATAAAGCCATAACTGATCAAAAAATCCGTGATGAAGCTGAAAGACAAACGCTCATTGCAGAGCTGGTAGTTGACAGTGATGGTCAATGGACTCAAACTGAACTTGACAAACTCTCCACCCGTGAATTAAACCTAGTCAAAATCACCTTAACCAAACGCACCGACGCCACCTTTGCCTCGATTGCTGCTTATAACGATGAACAAAAACGCATGAACGCTCCAAAACTTACCGCCTTTGGGGTAGACTTAAACGCTGTTTCTGCTGGAGGTGCAAAATAGTGTCCTCTACTACTGTTACTGAAACTGCGCAGCAAAAGCCCTTTAATGGTATAGTTAAAGATTCTATTGGTTTGCATGTGCAGTCTAAAAACGTGGAAGGCACCCCCTTACCTGGTTACACGGTAATTGTTGGCACCACCGATGCAGATGCAAAACAAGGAACCGCCACTGACCAAAAAGGAATTTACGGGTTTTTTGCCTATGAGCACACAAGCAAACCCTTCCGCCCCTCAACCGTCCTTGACGCTTACAAAGCGGGTGACCAGGCAACTGTGATCAACGGCCCCGGCATCATAATTGTAGGTTACCTAAACAGTGGCACTGTAAAGAAAGGTGACACTTTAGAAGGGGGCAACAACGGCGGCTTAATCCCCCTAGCAGACGGCGTCCCCATTGCAAAAGCCGAAGAATCCGCAACCGGTCCCACAAGAATTTTGATTAGGAGTTTGATCTAAAATGAACACCCTAAGATACGTTGGTGTTGGAGATGAGCCTTTAACTAAAGAGCAAGGCACATACATCAACACTGTAGCCATAAAAGCTGCACAACTAAGCCTCAAAGGCCGACAAATTTTTGGCAGTGCCATACGAAACATTGACCCCGGCGCCCAAAGCTACGGATACGACAAAGAAAACGAAACCGCCCCTGCAGCAGTAGACTTTAGCTGGCCTGGACGTTTAAGTTTGGATATTCAAAACTTTGAACGCGACATAGTCCCCATCCCCAACCTGCACGCTGAAACAGAAATAAACAAACTCGACCTAGCCTCTTCCCGCATGAACGGCACGCCTTTAAACACCAGTGGTATAGAAAACAG
Source organism: Candidatus Bathycorpusculum sp. (assembly GCA_009781395.1). Classification (GTDB taxonomy): domain Archaea; phylum Thermoproteota; class Bathyarchaeia; order Bathyarchaeales; family Bathycorpusculaceae; genus Bathycorpusculum. Next base: position 69,826 of record WQYG01000001.1, read on the forward strand.
GGCCCGCCAAGTAGCACGCCTAATCGATGAAATGCTAATCAAAGGCTACAGCAACAACAACGGCGCCTCCTACATAATCAAAGGATTATACACCAGTGCCGCCAACGACCTAAGCAGCGCCTTACCCTTCAGTAACCCAACAAACATTCCCGACGCCATAAACGCCGCTTCAGCCATGCTCCTATCTTCCGGACGAGAAGGCCCCTACAACCTAATCCTACACCCCAACCAATACTCCCTACTCTCACCGTTTATAGGTTCCACAGCAACCACCTACAAAAACTGGGTCAACGAAACCATCGGCGGACAAATAATTATAAGCGACACCATAAAAGCAGGCACAGCCATGATGGCACCAGTCAACCCACAAGGCGCATACGAAATCGTCATATCCGAAGACCTAACCACCGAAACAGGCATAACCACCCTAAAAGAAGGCAGCAACCTCTTCGCACGCATATACTTCCGCGGTCTACCAGTCATCTACGACACCAAAGCCATATGCAAACTAAGCAACATAGGCTAACAACAATCCCTTTCTTCTTTTTTTGTTTGAGGTATGTTTGTTATGGTTAAAGTTCAATGTACTGTGTTGATTCAAAGTTTTACCTACGAAGGTGGCGTCTACAAAAAAGATGACACTTTTACCTGCGATGCCGACCGAGCAACAAAATTTGAACCCATAAGCATCAAAATCACTCAGTTGCCTGTAAAATCTGCCAAAAAAACTGTGGAATCCCCACAATTACCCGAAGGAAATCCAGTTATATCAGCTGTAGTGGTGCAGGTAGATGACTTTTTACCTCAACCAGCTCCTTCTTCTGTTGTGGAGTAGAATCGGTGACTTCTTGAAAAGTAATCTGCCCCAAAATGGGGCTCCCTTTTTAGATTTTAGTAAAAAATTTACAAACCGTAGTGAAACAAGTTTGAATTATTAAGAATTGGATATTGAAAATTGAAATTTATGGTGTATACTATATGGTTGATGTGTATTTTAGGGCAAATAATCCGCCTGGGTCAGGTGGTGGAGCTATTGCTACTGGTTATTTGGGTGAAGGTGATGAATTGTATAGACCTTTTGACTTGCCTGGTTTTACGGGTGCAGGGTTTAATAGTTCGGATGCTCCTGCAGGTTATACATTTGTTGGCTGGGGTTTTCATGCTAATGATACCCCTGATCAATCGTTTTTAAGTGTGGATAACGCGTTTAGCCTAGCTGAGGCTACGTTATACGCTGTGTGGAAGCAATCTGGTTATACTGTTACGTATAATGGCAATGGCTTCACAGGGGGGAGTGTGCCTACTAATAGTAATGTGTATGCTCAAAACGCGTCGGTTCCTGTCACGTATAATAGTGGTAATTTGGTGCGTGGTAATTATGTGTTTAAGGGTTGGACGCGTGGAAGTAGTGCGCCTGCGGTTAATTCTACGCCTGAATTTGCTGTGTCAGGTACTACGGTTACGCCTAATAGTTTTATTATAGGGTCTGCCAGCGTGACTTTGTATGCTGTTTGGTGGAATACGTATACGGTTACGTATAATGGCAATGGCTTCACAGGGGGGAGTGTGCCTACTAATAGTACGCGGTATGAGCAAAACTCGTCTGTACCTGTCACACACAACAGCGGTAACTTGGTGCGTACTAACTATGTGTTTAAGGGTTGGACGGTTGCCACCTCAGCCCCGGCACTTAACGCAACTCCCCAACACGTTGTATCAGGCACCACCGTAACCCCCAACACATTCACCATAAGTAATGCAAATGCCACAATTTACGCAGTATGGGGAGATCCAACATACACAGTTACCTACAATGGTAACGGCTCCACAGGAGGCACAGTGCCAAATAACAGTAACACTTACGCCCAAAACGCATCGGTACCTGTCACACACAACAGTGGCAACTTGGTACGAACAAATCATAGGTTTATGGGTTGGACACGCGCCACCAGCGCCCCCGCAGTCGGCGCAACCCCCCAACACACCGTGTCAGGCACAACTGTTACGCCTAACACGTTTACGATGGGCACTGCAAACGTTACCATTTACGCAGTTTGGGCACGAACCTACACCGTAACCTACAACGTCAACGGAGGCACCGGCACCGCCCCCACAGATCCAAACAGCCCCTACCTTCAAAGCGCCACAGTCACAGTGCGAAATTTGGGAAGTGTATCACGCCCCGGCTACACTTTTCTAGGTTGGGCCACCACCTCAGGCACCACAACACCTACTTACACATGGAACGGCAGTGCTTTTTCTCCTTCCACCTTTACCATGGGCACCGCAAACGTTATTTTATATGCGATTTGGCAACAAGACACAACCAAATACAACGTTACCTACAATGCTAACGGCGGCACAGGTGCTCCACCTGTGGACTCAAACAGCCCCTACACCGCAGGCTCCACAGTTACCGTACTAGGTCAAGGTAGTTTAACTCGCACCGATTACGTGTTTAAAGGTTGGGCCACCACCTCAAGTGCAACCACAGCCCAATACACACAAGGCAACACATTCACCATGGGTTCCTCCAACATGATTTTATACGCCGTTTGGAACCCCACCTACACATTAACCTACAGTGACAACGGCTCTACTGGAGGTACTGTTCCCACCAATTCAAACAGGTATGAACAAGGCGCAAGTGTTCCAGTCACCCATAACATTGGCAACCTTGTAAAAACCAATTTCACTTTTAAAGGCTGGTCAACCGCATCCAACGCAACCACCCCAACATACGCAGTCACCGGCACCAATGTGTCCCCCTCAAGCTTTACCATGGGCAACGCAAACGTTACCCTACACGCCGTATGGGAACAAGCAGGCACACCACCCATAGACAACGAAATAATAATACATGATAGTAGTGGCGATGGAATTAACGACAATACAATTTCCGTTTTACAAATTATAAATAACGGCACCTACATGTATACCCGTGTTGGCATTGGCTTTATTGCAAACGCAACTCGTATTTTAACTTCTATGGATATAAAAATATATCGTGAAGGTATTTTTAGCTCACAAATTGTAGCCAAGCTATACCTTGGAACTTATAATAATGCACCACACATAACTCTTACGGGTTCACCTGTTGCAACTTCAACACCAATTACATGGGACAGTATTCCTACAAGCAGTAATTGGGTAAATTTCAAATTTAATAACAACTATGAACTTCAACAAAATAATTTATATTTCATCGCCTTAGAAATGACAAATCCTTTTACTGGAGCCAGTATTCAACGGTATATTCAATTTATACTTTATATACAATCTGGAGCACCTTCTGCATACAGATATGACCACAATGTATCGAATTGGACACGTCCTTCAAGTAATCAACAATTAAGATTTATTTTGTATGGGTTTACGCCGTCTTTTTCTGTAACTTATAATGCTAATGGAGCGTCTGGTGGAACGGTTCCTAATGATTCAGGGAGTTATGCTGAAAACGCTTCTGTTTCGGTGTTGCCTAACAGCGGTAATCTTGTTAGGTCTGGTTTTGTGTTTATGGGTTGGAGTCTGGGGGTAAGTGCGCCTGCGGATAATAGTGCACCAGAGTTTTTAGTGTCCGGTCCCAACGTTATCCCATCCTCTTTTAACATGGGTTCTGCTAATGTGGTGTTGTTTGCGGTGTGGTGGAGTTTGCGGTCTATGTCGTATAATGGCAATGGCAACACTTCGGGTCTTGCTCCAGTGGATCCTAACAGTCCCTATGTTAATGGGGCATCGGTTGCGTTTATGCAGCCCGGGGATCTTGCAAGGTTGAATCATACGTTTGGGGGTTGGGCTAATACTGCGTCTGCTTCTTCAGCTAATGCTGCAATTTATAGTGGAGGGGTGTTTACTCCGGCTACGTTTAACATCACCGCCAACATTACGCGGTATGCGTTTTGGGTGCAAAATCCTCAGTACACTGTTAGTTACAATGGTAATGGGCATTTGTTGGGGGCGCCTCCATTGGATGTTAATAGTCCTTACTGGACAGGTTCCACAGTTACTGTTTTGGGTAAGGGTAGCCTTGTTAGGGAGGGTTACACGTTTGAGGGGTGGTCTACAGACCAATTTGCTTTATCGCCTGCGTATGTGGAAAATAACACGTTTACCATATCTTCTAATGTGACTCTTTACGCTGTTTGGAAGGAAATTATTTTCCACACCCTAACGTATGATGGTAACGGTCACACTGGCGGGGATGTGCCTGTTGATAATCAAAGCCCCTACGTATCAGGCTCCACCGTTACAGTTTTAGGTAAGGGCAGTCTTACAAAAACAAATTACACATTTTTAGGTTGGGCTATAAACAATTCTTTAGCAACTATGCCTGACTTGGAGCCGGATAATACTTTTACGTTGTCCCAGAATGTGGTTTTGTATGCGGTGTGGGAAGAAAACCCCAAGTACCAAGTAACGTATCATGCTAACACGCCAGTCGGGTTTGACGCTACAGGTAGTGTACCCACTGATTCTAACTTGTACTATGAAGGTGCAACGGTTAATGTAGCTGCTAACCCAGGCAGTTTAGAGGTTGAAGGCTATGACTTTTTAGGTTGGGCTGTCACCTCAAACGCGGTTGAACCAGACTTTGACGTTGAGGGTTCCACCGTAGACCCTGCCACATTTTATATGGGAAGTCAAAATGTGACATTGTTTGCAGTGTGGAAACTAAAGCCTGTAATACCTACTTACATGTTGGAGTATAATGCGAATTGGCCTCAAGGCATCGCAGGCACTGGCAACGTCCCCATAGATAATAATAGTCCTTATGAAGCAGGTGACCAAGTTACAGTTCTGCATAATACAGGCAACTTGGTAAAACTTGGCTGGATATTTCTTGGCTGGTCCCCCTCTTCCAACGCTACAACACCCAGCTTTCAAGTAACTGGCAACATTGTCAACCCCCCCACATTTAACATGCCCACCTCCAACCTAACGTTATATGCAGTATGGGAAAAAGACCTCTCCCAAACAGGCACCATAGACCAAACAAACCCCCCAACTAGTACATCCTACTTAAGAACCCAGCATCCTGCAACACAACCCCCCGCAGCAACAAATGCATCCTCAGCTAATGCGTCATGGGTGAAGGGTAATGGCATGTACTTAACGTCGGCAAAAATCTGGGTATCTCGAAGCGGAACCTTTACCGACTCTGTCGCCCTAATTTTACGCATATACAACCGTAGCTCAACCACTAACAGCGCATCAATGCCCCTAAACGAACCCTTAGCCTCATCTGAAATCTTAACCTTTGACAACACCCTACCCACCGCTACTAATACATTTACAGAGTTTGTTTTTGAGTTTGACGGCAAATTCCAAATGGAAAACGAAAAAACCTATTTCCTAACAATAGAAGCTATAGACGGTGCAGGTCTATCTAACACAACTAGTGCACCATCTATTGGGGTTGGCTACATTACAGGACAACTAAGCACAGAGCGCTGTTTAAGACTTTTTTCTGTATCTGCAACATCTGAAGGCTTAGGAACTTGGAATACAGGCAGTACTAATACTTCTTCAGTTTGTTTTGTTTTAACCGGTTCAATTTATCCTGTGCCTTCTTTGTATGGAGTGGTTTATGAAGCGAATTTTCCTTTTAACACTCAAACCACCGGCACAGCACCAATGGATAATATGGTGTATGTGGAGCATGCAGCAGTTGGGGTGAAAAATAACAGTGGAGGTTTAGCTGTTGTTGGCTACAACTTTTTGGGTTGGGCGTATGTAGCTGATGCCACATTGCCTGATTTTACAGTAAACTCTTTGGGTTTAGTGTTTCCCTCCACTTTTAATATGGGCACTTCTAATGTGACGTTGTATGGAGTTTGGACTAAACTCCCCACCTACAACATTACCTACCACAGTAGTGGGCATACTTCGGGTTTGGTGCCTGTGGATTTTAATAATCCGTATCTTACGGGTTCCACAGCAACAATTTTTAGCAGGGGCAGTTTGAGTAGGACTAATTTTGTTTTTAAAGGTTGGTCTACCAACTCAGTTGCTGCAAGCGTTACGCATATTCCGGGTCAAGTTGTAACTTTAACAGGTAATTTGGATTTATATGCCGTCTGGAGTGAGCATCGCCCTTGCAGCGTTACTTATGAGGGCAACGGTGCAACTTTGGGTTCTTCCCCTGTGGATTCTAGCAGTCCCTATCATGAAGGTGTCACCATCACTTTACTTGGCATAGGCTCTTTGGCACGGGCAAATCATACGTTTATTGGTTGGAGAGTCGGCTCAGCTCCCTTAGCACCCATCTATCAACCCGGTGACCCCTACACCCTGGGCAGCACTTCGGTAGTGTTGTTTGCGGTGTGGCAAGAAAACCCGCGTTATAGTATCGCCTATTTTGGTAACAGCTCCACAGGCGGAAACGCACCTGCAGATTTAGGCAGTCCCTACTACGTAAACACTCTTGTATCGGTGCTAAGTGAATGCACCCTTTACCGCACCGGCTACGTATTTGCAGGCTGGGCCACCTCCCCAAACGGTACCGTAACATATGTTCCGGGCAACACTTTCTCCCTTAATCACAACGTGGAATTATACGCGGTCTGGCAAGCCCTACCCACCTACACTGTAACATACATGTCTAACGGCGCCACCGACGGCCAAGCCCCCCTTGACCCCAACACCTACTATGAAGGCATACACGTCACCCTCAAAAACAACGAATACAGTCTTGAACGCAGTGGCCACAAACTCTTAGGCTGGTCCATAATCTCCAACGCATCCATCCCCGATTACGCCTTGTTTGGCTCCATAGTAATCCCACCCACATTTTTAATGCCATCACATGGGGTAGTGTTGTATGCGGTGTGGCAAAAAATTGACATGTACACCCTAACATACCATGCTAACCGAGCCACCTCAGGTAGTGTCCCTCAAAATCAAAACATATTCATGGCCGACTCTATAGTTTCAGTGCGACCTAACCTAAACAATTTGCAGCGTGAAGGCTACACTTTCATAGGCTGGGCCTACACCGACACCGCCACAGTCGCAGATTTTGTGGTTTTAGACGACAGAGTATACCCCCCCGACTTTATCATATCCGTTAATGTGGAATTACATGCGGTTTGGGAGTTACGCCCCAGATACACCGTCACCTACCATGCCAATGGGGCTTCTATAGGAAGTGTTCCACAGGATGAAAACAGGTACTACCTAAACGACACCGTCACCATACAACACAACACAAACAGTTTAGCAAGAGACGACTATGAATTCATCGGTTGGATGTACAACAGCCAATTCTTCCTAGTCCAAATAGATAACACCGTCATCCCTGACTCGCTAACCCTAACGGGCAACATTGACTTTTTTGCCGTCTGGAAACCAGTAGCCGAAGAACCCAACCTATGCGTCCACTACGGCACCATAGCACACATCCGCGAACTCTGCCTACTCTACCTAGAAGACGGCGCCATAATAACAGACGAAACCATAGACCGCTTTCGATGCCTAGCCGCAGGGTGGGTAAACGCCAAATTTGAACCCTACCAAACCCCCCTGCCCCTAAAACCCGCACCAAACGCAGCCCACCACGCAAGCGACCTATACGCAGCAGGCAGATACCTACAACCCCGCACCCCCGAAGAAAAAACCCACCCCTACATAGAAAACGCAGAAAAACTCTTAAACGAATACCTAGAAAAAGCACAAGAAACAGGCCTCCTACCCAAAAACGTTCAACCCTACGCCATAGCCATAGGCATCTTTACCAAAAAACAACAACGATAACATGGAAGTAACAGAACAATGTCAAGTCCTCTTAAACCTGATGGCACCACCCAACAATTACTGGATCTTTTAAGTGTCGCCATCACCTCGCCCCAAGGGAAACAAAAACCCGTACGCATTATCGACTGGATGCCCCCTTTAATTATGCTAAAAACCCACCTACAAAACAACACCGCGGACTACCTCATCAGCATTCGCACCTACACCGCCACTCCAAACCGCATCTACAACAGCATCCCCCTAGATGAAACAGCACGTTTTGAAATCGCCATATGGAGCTGTAAAACCCCTGCCTACCACGAACCCGCAAAAAGCCACGACCGCGAACAACTCACAACCCAAATCAAACAATTCTTTGGCAAACATCCTCAGCTGGGCACTGTGGAATCCGTCAAAAACAATGACCACCTCATCGGCCAAATGTGGGCCATAAACACCAACATCATAATCACCCAACAAAAACCCTACAAAGGACACACATAAAAAATGTAAAAAATGGAGGAAAAATAGTTGAGTTCACAAAATAGAGATCAAATTGTAAGTAAAAACAGTCCCGTATCTATCACCTTAGGAGCGGTAACTTATGATAACGTGGAGGTTTTAGCGTGGAAATATGAAGCCTGCGACGGCGGCGACGCCATGGAACCCCACACCGTAGCCAGTGGACACACACCATCAGGTTATACTCATAAACCAAAACGCATCATCCTAATAGCCACCATAGACCACATAGACATAACCAACAACCTAGTATCCTCAGGCTTTTGGAACAACACAGGCGCCAACTCCAACCTAACCGCACTAAAATACGTAGAAATGCGCAACGACACAAGACAAACAAGAACCATCACCTTCACAGCTGCTAACAGCTACGTAGTAGCAATATCACCCACCTTCAACCAACGCGGCACCCAATTCACCGAAGTCCGCATCTCCACCTACGGCAATGTAACATACAGCAGCTGGGTAAACCCCACAGCAGAACCACTAACAGAAGAAACACCCCCTCCATCGTAGGTTAAGGTGTAGGAAAAGTTGCAGTTTGCCCTATTACTAATAGCTCTTGCAGAACGAGGCAGAGACGAAAAAGCCATACAATTAATGGGGCAAATAAAAGAACAATTCCACGGCATAATCAGCGACAAAGAATTACTAAAAATGGACGTATCCGATATAGCCAAAACTCTAAAATTATCAAACAATTTACTGCCTCAAATTGAAAACGGCACCTCTATGCCCTTTGAAACATACATTAAAAATCTGCAACAAAACGGCTTTTTTGTATCGGTGAAACCTTCTTGAGCACTGTGGAACCTGTAATTTTTAATGCAACTTTAGAGCGGTTAGTAGTGTTGCTTAGTTTGTCTAAAAAAACAAGTGTTGTCAGGTCAAGTTCAGGATATGACCCTCAAGATAACGCTTTCATGTATCGATACATAGCTTTAGACGATCCTAAAACTTGTGAAGACTGTTTAATGCTTGACAGTAGCCTGTATAGTGGTTCCACAATTACAAGCGTTTTCAAACATGCCTTCCATATTGGTGGGGGGATATGGATGGTGCAAAAACACAAAAAATGTCGGTGTGTGCTGATTTGTGATAATATAGAATGGGGTTGCTCAGATAAACTTGCAGACGAATTTACAAACATAGGAGACTAACTATATGGCCACAGAAACTAATGGACAAATCCCCATTATAGTACAAGTCGATGATGCAGAAATTGAAGCCTCAATTAAACTTTTAGATGAAGCCTTAGAAAAAAAACAGCAACTAACAAATGGCAATGAAGGCATCTCAACAACAGCTATAGCCAAAAAAATGGATGCCTTGAACGTCTTAGAAAACAAAGCCACCACACTAGAAGTTGAAGTAATTGGAACATTAGGCGAAGTACAACAAGAAATGAAAGGCACAGAAGAAGGTATGCGACGTATCTTTCGTATGATACCAGGTCTTAGAGAAGCTCAACGAGCATACATAAGTGGTAATCAGGCATTAGCAGGAAGTATTAGCGGTGCAATAGGCATAGCAATATTGGCGTATAATCTTGCACAAAAAGCAATACGATACTATAACGAATTAAAACGTAAACAAGAACAATATGAACGAGATGTTATGCGGGATCGAGGTTACTACACTAAAGAGCAGTATAAACAATGGGAAAACGAGCAAAAAAGTGGTTTGAACGCTGCAAGAACAAAAAACACTTTACGGTAAACATTATTTGTTCTTACTTATTTTTAAGAAATGTATTGCAGATGCGTACAAACCGATTAATAACAATATAATAACAAAAGACCATTGTCCAAAAACATAAAAAAAAGTGAATAAATCAAAAAAGCCATAAAGATAATAAGCCCATATTGGAGAAAAAGCAAACAAATAAACAGATAATAACACAGCTGCTATAAACAAAAAATAGCCTATTTTTTTAACATCTCTTTTTTGCATCAACACAACAGTTTGATCATCACTATTATTTGTATTCATTTCCTATTCCACCTAATTACGATAACACAACAACATCATATATAACTCATCTTATTAATAGGAGAATAAAAAATTTTGACAGATATACAAATTTCAAAAACAAATCTAGATCTCACATCTGCAGTAAAACGGCTTGAAACCTTTTCTGATGGACCAATAGGAACATTTCAAGCTTTTTTTAACAACCAAGGCGGAATAAACAGTTTACTTACTGCTGGTGATTGGATTGGTGAAATACGCGTAAACAATGCTGAAATAATGCGAGGTTACATAGACGACATCAACGTCGAAGCCAACCAACAAAATGCCGCAACAAATTTTCAATACTCAAACATCATCGGTCGAAACATAGCCCGAGACCTAGCCAGATGCACCGTAACCTACAACTGGAAAAATATGAAACTGGGAGACATATTTAAACAAGCATTAGAATTCGGTGGTAGCCTAATAACTCTGCCAACTGCTTATTTTGGTAGTGGCGTAAACAATCAAAATAGCCCCGAAATAACTATTGATGTACGCGATATGTATCTTTTCGAATTATTTGAACAAATTACACAAAATAACGGGTATGGTTATACGGTAAACTGGGAAACTAACAACCTTACCTATTGGTTACTATCTAATCCACCATCAACCAACGTAACATTAACTACTGGTACTAACGGAAATATATTGAGTATTGATCCTAACAGTGTTGTTGGCAACAGTGTATGCAATGTAATCAAATTAAAAGGAGGGTCAGTTGACGATCACTGGACAGAACGTTCCCAACAAATGTGGACTGTTACTAACGCTACAAAATCAGACGACACCTTATCAAGACGAATCGGTGAAGCCTCCATAAGAATAGTGTTCACCTCAAACAATAGCAACATAAAACCTGAATTACATTTAACATTTCCAAACTTTAATCATAACTGGTTAGAATATGATAATGTAGAAGTTGATACTTGTTCGATATATATTAGATGTACTTTTCCTCAATACATACCTATAGCAGGGCAAGCAAGATTACCTTGGAGAATATATGTCAAAGATGATCAAGGAAATGTAATGCATTGGCATTTTTTTGACGATCTTAACACTTCAAATTGGGTTAAAAAAACATTTTTAATGGGCAGATATGCGCCTACTACAACAGAAGCCGACAATCAAAACACAATAAACAAGGACGCTACAGAATGGCGTTTTGTTAATGGCAATACATTTACTTGGCGGATAGTGGATTTTTGGCTTACACCAGGACGAAACTTTACTTTTATGGATCCAGCTACAACAACAGCGTGGTTCGATGGACTTTTTCTTCCATCTATTGAAGCTTTCGCAATGGCATATGATACATCTAGTATGACAAAACATGGCCGATCTATGATACCCATATATCGACCAGATTTACCCCATACTATGGTTGCCCTTCAAAATGCGGCAAATACTGAATTAGCAATGCGAAAGGATTCTTTTGAAAAACTTGTGCTAATTTGTACTTTCCAACAATCATTACGTTTTTCTGGTTTAACAGTTAATGTTTTAGCACCAGAGTTTGGTATTGTTCAAGGTTCCAATAGTGCAATTACATATCGTATTGACAGTATTAGACATATTGCTGAGCCAGGCGTTACATTAATTCGAAATCATGATGCTATCACACAACTAGAATTAACCAGATTAGTAAGTAATCAACGGATAAACAATATACGCACACGAGCAACATCTAACCATCAAAATGCAGTCAATGTTTCACACGCAGAACGAATACAAAAACTAGAAGAATACGGCTCTCGCGGCACAGGATTTGGAACAGGGGGTACAAGCGATGGCGGAACCACAGGCACGGAGTTTAATGGGGGTGTTGTGAATAATCCTATTGGTACTTATCAGCATGATTTCGAGTTGGTGGAGGGTGATTGGGGGATGCATGATATGCTTTTTGCAGACCACAAAGATAGCCCCGGTGGTAAACCAAATGACATGTTAGGTTTTCGTCTTATTAATGCTAAACAAGATATGGCAAATGGCAAATACACCAAAGGCTCTGGTTGGTGGGAAGAAATTTTTGGTGTCCTAATTTGGAACCCCTCTTACGCAAACGACGCTAACTATACAGGTACGCCCGGTTTATGTGTTAATGATCACTTGTTTGTACGACGTGACATGTATTTACGGGGTCAAATCGCCTCCTTTGAAGGGGCACTTCTCTTGTATGGAGGAGAAAACTGGACCGGTTCGGATAACAAAACACGCCCCAACATAAAATGGGGTCCCGGTAACGAAACAGGCATCTACAACCCCATGATTTGGCTGGCCAACGCCACCCACAACGGCGCCAACACTGCAACTAATGTGAACACTCTAGAAATAAGACTATTCAACCCTAATCGAGACGGTGCAGGCAGATACGGATACCAATACGCACATTTATCCTGCCAAGACTTAACTGTGTATGGTAATTTGAAGGTTGAGGGTGATACTGTTGTGGGTGGGGGTGGTATTCGTGCGGGGGTTGGGCGAACTGAAACACACACTGAAGGTGGCGTAACAAGCTCTTATACCTACGTTAATTTTCAACCTGCTTATCCAGCCGGGACTATTCCTGTGGTTACTGTTTCTATTTATGCTAAAGAGAATTCCACCGAGCCGGTGATTGCAAAAGTTACCAATGTATCTAACACGGGGTTTGCTGTAGCTACCATGTTAATTACCAGTGGTGGACACAAACACCAAACCGGTTCCGTAAGTGGGGAGTTGGGGGCTTTAAATCCGTCGCAACTTACCAGTCGTGCTGTTGGTATGCTTACGTCAAACGGTGATAACCACACTGTGGGGTCGGTTCTTTGTACAATTGATCCGGGTAGGCATCCGGCTACTACATTATATACTGATGGGGGGGATCGTCCAAATGCTTCCCACCAACACACCATGGTAGTCTTTACCTGGATAGCTATACCTCCAACACAAAACGCACATAACCTAAACGTAAACCCCCAACTAACCTACCCCTAAACAATGGTTAACACACCCCCCTTTTTAACACAAACCCTCACCTTTTTGGTTAAAAAACGGGTTCCTAAAGTCATTTTGGAAGTGAGTTTTGTTTCTGTGGAATTTTTTGAACCCGAATCGGTGAACTTTTATCGGTGAAAAATCGGTGAAGTCAAACCCCACCCACCCACATGTCAGGTTAAGTAATATAACGTAAAATGAAAATAATTGAGGTGATGTAAAAATGCAAACTACAGAAAAAATAGAAGGCCTCCTAATACTCATAGCCACCCTACTAACAACCATAGGAAGCGCCATCCTACCCAACACCCAACACCTACCCCAACAATACCAAACTTTAGCCACCACAACCGCAACCATCATGATAACCATAGGCAGCACCCTATTAGCCACCTGGTACAAGTTCGTCAACAGGCCACAAGAAAAACAAACAAACAAACAAACAAACAAACAAACAAACAAACAAACAAACAAACAAACAAACAAACAAACAAACAAACAAACAAACAAACAAACAAACAAACAAACAAACAAACAAACAA
>WQYG01000002.1 GCA_009781395.1 Candidatus Bathycorpusculum sp.
CATTTTGGGTTTTGGCATACAGCGTTATTTTGGCTTCTATGTCTACCTCGTGGCATGTTGTTCACAAATATTGCATATAGCAACCGAACTATAAAACATATTCTATATTAGGACACTGCCCAATTTTTAGTACGTTGCCCTACCGCAAAAGTGATTTCCGACCCAGTTATGTGCTAGGGCAAACTGTTCGGTCGGCTGTAAACGACCGAATCCACCTCACCTTCATAAGAATCAGGTTGAAGTGCGTATTTGGCTCTTTGACAATCATATTTAGCCATATTGCAATAATGTCACAGGTGTTTTCAACAGCAGCATGTTATTGTTTGTGAATTTTTAGTGTATTAAACGCACGTGTGTCTGGAAACGATTTTGGGTGTTCGCGGTAACGCTTAAATACATATGAAGTATTACGTTTTTAAAAAAAGTAATACTGTGATGAATGTGGCAACTTATTTCAACACACGAGACCTAGCCGCAATTGCAATATGTGCAGCCCTCTGGGCCATCTTAAACAGAATGCTCTCACCCATATTCTTCAGCATGTTCGGACTCCCCTTCCTATGCGATCTCATAGGCTTTGCAGTACTCATATTAGCCACATGGTGGATAAAAAAATTCGGCGCCATAACAATAATAGGCATAACTGCAACAATCATAACCCTTGCACTCAACGGAGGCATACAATTCTTAGGATTTACCGCAGCCAGCATCTTTTTTGACCTCGCAACAAAGTTGACCGGATACAACTTTTCCTTCAAAAAACCCACCTTTATAGTGATTAAAATGATGACGATTTCAATAATCTCCGCCGCAATTGCAGGCTACTTAATAGGCCTCTTCTTCATGCCCAGTGCCGCTTTATCTGGCTCTGGCGGCATTATCGGTTGGGCTGGACTTCACGCCATCGGAGGAGTTATGGGCGGCATAATAGGAACATTCTTAATCTTTGCTTTAAACAACAGAAAAGTGGTACCCAACAATGATTTCTAACTCAAACAGTAAACCCCAAAACCGTCAAGACTTCTTTAATAAAGTCGCTCCAACATGGGACAAAATCTGCTACACCCCCCAACTGGATAATTTTTTATCAGAGTTAGTTCCAAAATTTAACATTACCGCGGGGCAGTCGGTTCTTGATGTGGGCACAGGTACAGGTGTTTTAATTCCCTTTCTGCTCCAAGCAGTTGGTGTAAAGGGGCATGTTACCGCTGTTGATTTTGCCGAAAAGATGGTTGAAATTTGCAAAGTAAAATATGCCCAACATCAGAATTTAGTTGTGACGGTACGACAAGTAGAAAATCTCCAGTTGCCTGAAGCATCTTTTGATGTTGTCGTTTGTTTTGGGTTATTTCCTCATTTAGAAAATAAAGAGTTAGCTCTTACGCAGTTGAATCGTGTGCTTAGGGTTGGAGGTAAACTTGTTATTGCTCATGCTCTGAGTAGTCAAGAAATCAAAAGTCATCATCAACATGTGGCGGGCATAATTGCCCACGATGTGTTACCGTGTGAGTTTGAGATGCAGTGTTTGCTCAAAAAAGCGGGTTTTACAAATATAGAAATAGTGGATAAAACCGGTTGCTATTTTTGCTTGTCAATTAAAGCATAAAAAGTTCTTACAATCGTGTAAGGGTAAGTTAGTAAGCATTCAGTTTGGAACAGTTGTGCAAAAACAAATACTTTTCATAAGTCACAATCAACATACAAGTTCTGAAGAGATTCTTAGATTTAGTTATTCATAATTTATGTACGCGTATTTTTTTTAAAGGTTTAATGTACAGTTTTGTACATGTACGTACTGAAAAGTTTAAATAAAGCTTTAAAACACAATCTACAACAACAGGGAAAGAAAAAATGATAACTCGAAAAATCTTACTCCAAGAAGAAGACATACCAAAACAATGGTACAACATAGTACCAGACCTTCCACACCCCCTTCCACCATTTATCGACCCTAAAACAAAAGAACCAGGCGTCGGTATAGTTCCACAAATTTTCCCTAAAGAAATCATCAACCAAGAAATCAGCCAAGAACGCTGGATAAACATTCCAGAAAAAGTACGCGAAATCTACCGCATCTGGAGACCCTCCCCACTCTTCAGAGCAACAGGACTTGAAAAAGCATTAAAAACTCCGGCAAAAATCTACTACAAATATGAAGGAACAAGCCCCGCAGGCAGTCACAAAACAAACAGTTCCGTACCACAAGCCTACTACAACATGAAAGAAGGCATAGAACGCGTAACCACCGAAACCGGTGCAGGCCAATGGGGCTCAGCACTCTCATTTGCAGCCTCCATGTTTGGAATAAAAACAACCGTTTACATGGTAAAAGCCAGCTATGAACAAAAACCATACCGCACAATGATGATGAACGCCTACGGCGCAAAAGTTTTCGCAAGCCCCAGCAAACAAACAGCCACTGGAAGAAAAATCCTCAAAGAAGACCCAGATAACCGCGGCACATTAGGCATAGCAATTAGCGAAGCCGTTGAAGACGCCCTAGAAAGTGACAAAACAGGCAAAAAAGCCAACTATACCATAGGCAGTGTCTTCAATCACGTATGTTTACACCAAACAGTCGAAGGCCTAGAAGCACAAAAACAACTTGAAATAGTTGACGACTACCCAGACGCCATCTACGGCTGCATCGGAGGAGGCAGCAGCTTCTCAGGACTAATCTGGCCATTCTACCACGACAGGATTACAAAGAAAAACCCCAAAGAAACCCAACTAGTCGCAGTAGAACCAACAGCCTGCCCCAAAGTCACAAAAGGCGAATACACATACGACCACGGAGACACCTCAAAACTAACACCCCTTGTCCCCATGCACACCCTAGGACACGACTTTATGCCAGCACCAATTCACGCAGGCGGATTACGATACCACGGTATAGCACCAACCATCAGCGTTCTAGCCCAAGAAAAACAAATAAGCACTTTAGCCGTTAACCAAGTTGAAGCATTTGACGCTGCCAAAATATTCATCCAAAACGAAGGCATAATCCCCTCCCCCGAAGCAACACACGCAATCAAAGCAGTAATTGACGAAGCACGCAAATGTAAAGAAACCAACGAACCAAAAACTTTACTATTCATGCTAACAGGACATGGCTTCTTTGACATGGCAGCCTACGGCGAATACTTTAACGGAAACCTACAACCATACGAATACCCTACAGAAAAAGTTGCGGAATCTATGGAAAAGCTACAAAAACTTTACCCATGGCTCAAAGAGGCAAAAAAGAAATACATAAACGGCGGACAATAAACGCCAAATTTTTCTTTAACCTTATTTTTTACGCTCAAAACAGATGGATTTTATGTCAGAAGTCAAGTCAGTTACTGTTAAAACAGTAGGGTTTATTGTTAATCCAATTGCAGGTATGGGTGGAGCCATCGGATTAAAAGGTACAGACGGAAAGACCATACTTGATAAAGCCATCTCGCTTGGCGCAAAACCTATTGCATCAACAAGAGCAGAAGCCTTCCTTATAGAACTTGCACCACTCAAACATTGCATACACCTACTTGTCGGTGCGGGAGATATGGGTGAGACTGAAGTAAAAAAAATAGGGTATAGCAATTACGCTGTTGTTGGTAAGAGACATAAGTATACAAGTTCAGAGGATACAAAGAGCATAGCTCAAAGTATGATTGAGGCTAAAGTGGATTTATTGGTTTTTTGTGGGGGAGATGGTACAGCTAGAGATCTTTTAAAAGTTGTAAATGCCAATAGTACTGTTACTGCTAAACTGTTGGTGTTAGGGGTGCCTACGGGTGTTAAAATGCATAGTGCGGTTTTTGCGGTTAATCCAAGGGCTGCGGCGCGTGTGGTTTACAGGTTTTTGTGTGGAGAGTTATCGGTGCGGGAGGTTGAAATTATGGATGTAGATGAGCAGGCTTTTCGTGAGGGGCGTTTGTCAGCAGAGCTTTATGGGTATATGTTAAGTCCTTATGAGCCTCATTTGATTCAAGGAAGTAAGTTAGCGAGTTCGACAACTGAGGATGAAGTGCGTAATCAGGCGGCCATAGCCGTTTACATTATTGAAAGCATGCAACCAGAAACGTTGTATATAATGGGTCCGGGAACTACAGTGCGTACTATTAGTGATCTGTTGGATCAAAAGAAAACTCTGTTAGGAGTTGATCTGTTTGTTAACAAGCACCTAGTTGGAAGGGATGTTAATGAGGAGCAAATTCTTCAAGCCTTAGTTAACCATGGGAGTAAACCGGTTAAGATTATTGTAACGTTAATTGGGGGTCAAGGTTTTATTTTTGGTAGAGGTAATCAACAGATTAGTTCAAAAGTTATTTTGCAAGTTGGGTTAGAGAACATTATGGTAGTTGCTACAGAGAGTAAGGTGCAGGGTCTTAAAAGTCTTAAAGTTGATACGGGTGATTCAATGTTAGATTCTATGTTTAAGGCGCAAAGTTTTCAAGTGCTTGTAGATTATAGTCGATGGCGAGAATTAAGTGTTGAATAATTATTAGGCTGTTTGTGAAACCCTAAAATATGAAGTATTCTTTATTTTTTATGTGAGTGACTGTAAGTGATTCCTATTAATATGCCTAAAATTGGGGAAGAAGAAGTTCAAGCTGTAATGGAAACTATAAGCAAAGGTCCTCTAACTAACGCGTTGGGTCAAGGTCCCAAAGTGTTAGAGTTTGAAGAAAAATATGCCAAGTTTGCAGGTGTAAAACATGCGGTTGCGGTTAATAATGGTACGGCGGCGTTGAATGCGGCGCTTTTAGCAGTGGGGGTTAAGCAGGGTGATGAAGTGGTTGTTCCGAGTTTTACTTTTGTTGCAACTGCTGAATCAGTTGTTTTTGCAGGGGGTAAACTAGTTTTTGCAGATATTGATCCGGAAACATTTACGCTCTCAGCAAAAGATGTTGAGCAAGTAATAACAAGTAGGACTAGGGCTATTTTGCCGGTTGATTTGTATGGTTTCTCAGCAGATATAAAGCCGTTGCGGGAAATTGCAGAGCAGTATGGGTTAGCATTAATTGAGGATGCAGCGCAGGCTCATGGAACTACTTATCAGGGTAAACCTGCAGGGTTTTTTGCGGATGCTGCTTGTTGGAGTTTGTATGCTAGTAAAAACATAACTACGGGTGAGGGGGGTGTAATAACTACTGATGATGATAAAATAGATGAGACTTTACGGTTAATTAGGAATCATGGAGAAAAAACAAAGTACACTTCCGTTTTGATGGGGAACAATTACCGTATGCCTGAAATTGAAGCTGCTATAGGCATAGTACAACTAGGAAAACTGTCTTCGTTTGTTGCTAAACGACGACAAAATGCTCAACAGCTCTCAAACATACTCAAACAGTCTAAACGTCTCAAGCTTCCCACTGAAACAGAACTCAATCAACACAGCTGGTATCTTTACACTGTAAGATTAAATGAGGGTACAGAAGAAGAACGTAACTCTATCCTTAAAGAATTAAAACAAAGAGAAATTGGTGCCGAAGCATACTATGTAAATCCAGTAAATACTATGGAGTTTTACCGTAATAATTTTAGCAGTCGTAAATTGCCTGAAACTGAAAAAGCTGCAAAACAAGTATTCAGTTTACCAGTTCACCCCAATGTTACAAGCGAGCAAATTGAGTATATTGGAAAAACTCTTTTAGCATTACTTTAACATCGTTATTATTTTTCTGTTTAATTTTTTTGTTCACTGGTTATTTCTTTTTTGTTTTGTTGTTTAGGTTGCATAGAAAAAGTTAGCGTTAGAAAATAAGTTTGGTTTCTTGTTTACGGTATTAGCTTATTATTTTTCATGTGATGTTGTTGTTAGGTTATTGTTTTGTTGTTTGTTTGCTTGTTTGTGTGGTTGATAGTAGGGTTTGGGCTGTTTGTAGTTCTTGGGGTGTGTTGACGTTTATTGCGAGTTCGGGTTGGTTGAGTAAAAAGATGTCTTGGTCTAGCCATTCGTTGCCGTATTGTTTGTTGCCGTCAATTACGTTGATTCCTGTAGGTACAACGTCTTTGTCGTTCATTTTAAAAGAGTATTCAATGCTCATGCCCATTTTGATTTTTGTTTCAATGGGTATTGCAACTGTTAGGGCGGGTTTGCCGCAGTTTTCGTATCGTTCAATTATTTGGTCAAGGATTTCGCCTGTAATTAAGGGTAGATCTGCGGCTATTGCGAGGAATTTGCCTAGTTTTAGGGTTTGGGTGGCGTAGCCCATGTCGGAGACGTAGTCTTTTCCGGGGGTAGTTACAATTTTTGCTTGGAATTTTTCGACGTATTTGGTTGTTTTTGGGGTTTGTTGGGTTACTGCGATGTAGATGTTGTCGATTTTTTTGGCGTTTTTGAGGGCGTTAAATACGTAGTCGATGACAGGTTTGTTGCAGATGTTGATGAGGGGTTTTTCTTGGGGGGAGTTCATGCGTGTGCCTTTACCGCCGGCCATGATTAGGGCAGAAATAGTCATAGGATTATTAGCACTCCTGCGAGCAGTACAAGGGTTATGGTTCTTGAAATTTCATTAGTTGCACCTATAATGTCTCCTGAAACGCCGCCGAATACTTTTTCGGCTACTTTTTTCATTATATAGACAATTGGGATGTTAGCAAACACTATGCCGATGCTTAAAAGGCCATACATTGGGTTAACGGCTAAAGTAAACAGTGTAAATGTAACTAGGGCTGAGATGATATATGCTATGATGTTTAGGTTTTTTTTGGCTTTTTTTAGAAATATGGAGCCTAAGCCTTTGTGTGTTGGTTTTCCAATCCATACAATAGTTACCATTGCAAGTTTAGCTGCAACTTCTGCGGAAATAAGGGTTGCAAATATTATCAAAGGGTTGGTGAAGGCGGGAATTAGCATGAATAGTCCAAAGAATGCTATGAATTCGACAATTATGGCAAATGCTGCGCCTGAATAGTTTACTGTCCAAGCATGGGCAGCCATTTTTCGATCATGTTCATTTCGGTAGCCTAGGGCGTTGCCGAGGTCAATTAAGCCGTCGAAGTGTTGAAGCCCTGTTATAACTAGCAAAAATGCGATGGTCATAGCGGCTGAGGCAAGTTTTACTAAAAAATCAACACTGACAGGTAAAGTTACAAAATTGTTAATTCCGCCTATTAGGAATTGGAGGATAAAGTTACTACCGATAAAGTATGCACTTGTTATAAAACCTATGAAGCAGCCTATTATTGGGAAGAGGTACATGTTTTCTGCTGAAGTGAAAACAAAGTCTTCTTTTCCACCTACTGGGATTACAGTGAGGAATGCGAGTAGGTCCCTAAAGGTTTTTATAGCTTTTGCAGGCGACATATAATTAACACTATGTACATATGCATATAGGCTTTGTCGTGATTTAGATGGCAGAATTTAATGGTAAGAAAATAATGGTTACAGGTGGCGCGGGCTTTATCGGTTTTCACTTGTCTAAGGCTCTTGCTAGTTTAACGGATAATTTGACAATTTATGATAATTTGTCAAGTGGAAAAATGGAAAATGTGTTAGATGTTCCTGAGGCGAAGTTTGTTAAAGGCGATATTTTGGATCTTAAAACGTTGCTCTTGCAAGAGAGAATGGATTTGATTTATCATTTAGCTGCTCAGGTTGTGGTGCCTTATTCTATGGAAAATCCTATGGAAGATTTTGATACAAATGCTAAGGGTACTTTGTGTGTTCTTGAAAAAGCTCGTAAAGATGATGCAAAAGTGGTTTTTGCTTCAAGTGCTGCGGTGTATGGTAATCCGTCAGTGTTTCCTACTCCTGAAAGTTTTGGTTTTCATCCGTTTTCTTGTTATGGTTTGTCCAAAGTTGTAGGTGAAGAATATTGTCAGATGTATCGTGAGCAATATGGTCTTGACATTGTGATAACTCGGTTTGCTAATGTGTATGGTTCTAGATGTCATGGTGTGATTCATGATTTTTTGGATAAACTTGTCAAGAATCCTGACAGGTTAGAAATTATTGGTACAGGTCAGCAATGTCGAGATTTTGTGCATGTTTCAGATGTGGTTGATGCGCTAGTTAAAGTGGGAAGTATGGATTCTGTTGTAGGGGAAGTGTATAATCTTGGGTTTGGTAAAACTGTTTCCGTGTTTGAGCTGGCTAAAATGATGTTAGCAATCATGGGGCTTGAGGATAAAACTGTTGTAACCACCACAAATGTTTCGTGGCATGGGGATGTTACTAAAATATGGTTTGACATAACCAAGGCAAAGAAAGAGTTAAATTGGAATCCTAAGGTATCTCTTGAAGATAACATAAAAGAGATCATTGCCGAGAGGAAACTGTAGAAATGAACACGTCAACATCACCTGTTAAAGGATTATTTGCGCTTTTAAGAATGCCCTATTGGCTGATGACCGGCGGTTTATCGCTGCTCACAGCATTTGCCATCACCAAAAGCATGATTGTCCCCCAACAGATGGTGTTAATTTTCTTATCAATGGCTTTTATAACTAGTGCAGGTTTTGCCATAAATGATTATTTTGACCGAGAGAGCGATGCTGTAATAAAGCCTAAACGTCCAATCCCTGCTGGTGCTTTAACGCTTAAACAGGTAATAGCCATTTCAAGTGTACTTTTTGTTGCAGGTCTAATATTAGCATACTCTATCAATTGGCTTAGTTTTGCAATTATCGCCATTGACGCCCTCTTGCTGCTTTTTTACTCGTATCTTGTGAAGCGTAAATCAGGATTTGCGGCAAACATTCTTGTAGGCATATTGACTGGAACTGCTTTCATGTATGGTCAAGCAACCGTTCAAAACACGATAACTCTTGCCTCATTAAGCCTCTATCCAATAGCTTTTGGCACCATTGGAGGAAATGTTCTAAGAGATATCCTAAGTTTAGATGGTGATTCAAAAGTAGGTTACCCCACACTGCCACAGAAAATTGGCAGCATTGGTGCTGCTAAAGTTGGCGCATTGTTTTTCATGCTCACCGGGTTGCTTGCACCTTTACCCTACTTTATTGGAAAAATTGCCAAGTACATGGGCTTTGCAGGTGTAACAGGCTTTTCAATATATTATCTGCCCCTTATCTTAATGTGGAGTGGACTGTTAATTTACTCTGCGTTGCGCCTTGCAACTTCAGCCTCTACAATACAAAATGTGCGTAAATATGAGCGAATGGTAACTATGTCTATGATTCTACTGCCATTGGCTTTGATTGTTGAAGCAATAGTTGGAATACTGCTATGAGTGAAACAAAAAGCATTTGTCCAAAATGTCAAAAAAAAATTGATGCTCAACTAGGTCAACTTAATGGACAAATTAAAATCACTAAACAATGTCCTGAGCATGGCGAGTTTAAAGCTACTCACTGGCAGAGTACACCAATTTTTGAACACATGCAAAAATATGATCAATTTCAATATCTAGGAGATCTTAATGCGCCAAAAGATCCTGAAGGTTGTCCCTATGTTTGTGAAACTTGTAATAATCATGCCTCTGGAACGGTTATTGGGGTAATTGATGTAACTAAACGTTGTAACTTTAAATGCGCTGTTTGTTTCTCAACGTTTCCCAATCAGGATCATGATTATGAGCCAACCAAAGAAGCATTAATAGACATGTTAGAGTTTGCTGCAAAAGCAAATCCAAAACCTCCTGCTATACTTTTCTCAGGGGGGGAACCTCTTGAGCGAGAAGATATGCCGGAAATCATTGCAGCAGCACACCGACTAAAATTTATGACTATCCTAGCGACAAATGGTACACATCTTGTGGATACACCTGGTTTAGCTAAGAAACTTAAAGACAACGGGTTAAACATTGTTTATTTGTCCTTTGACAGTTTCAATGAAGAGTTCAACAAAAAAGTTCGCGGTTTACCTTTGGTAGATATTAAACTAAAAGCTATCAAGGTTTGTCGTAAATATGATATGGAAGTTATTTTAGTTAACACTTTAATGAAAAGTCTAAATGACAACGAAGTGGGTGACATGATACGTTTTGCCGCCAAAAACACTGACATCATTAGAGGGCTAATTTTTCAACCAATCGCCTTCACGGGTAGAGCAACTGAGAACCCATTTCGTGAAAATTTTCGAGAGTGGAATTTTGCTGAAGATGTAGAAAAACAAACCCAGGGGGAAATAAAAACAACAGATCTATTTCCAATGTCGGTTATGACCTCCCCGATTAAAATAATGCGTAAATTCATGCAAAAACCTTGGCCGCTATTTAGTTGCAGTCCGCAATGTGGCATAGTGAACTGGGTTTATGTTTCCAAAGAGGGTAAAATGTTTCCAATTAACCAGTTTGTAAACTTTGATAAATTCTTCAACTACATTCGTAAAACTGCTGAAAAAGCTGAAACAAAAGGCAAAATATCTTTACTTACCTCACTTTTCATGGGTGCCATGCTATCAATGCGTATGTTAACTGTAACAAAAGAAGTGGGCACATTCACATTATTAAGCAGTATTTTGCGTATGCACATTGCGCCTTCTTATGCTTCATTGGGAAAAATACGACGTCAAATTTTCCTATTAGGCTGCATGGCCTTTATGGACTCCTACAATTTTGACGTTAATCGTGTTCGACGATGCGTAGTTCACTATATCACACCTGACAAAAAAATTATCCCCTTCTGCGCATACAACAATGTCCACAGAGTACAAATTGAAAACGAATACATCGAACGCCAACAAAACCAACAAACAAACAACACTCACTCAAATGATGAACAAAAAATGCAGCAACCATAATAATAATTGATCACTACAACAACAATGCTTCTTTAATTCGCAACCATCATCATACCAGTTTGTCACAAGACGTCAAGAAAACGTTTTTTAATCATCAGTATTTCAAAGTTCTGCTATTTGTTGTAGCAGTCAGTGTTTAAAGTTTGCTTGTTGTGGTGTTAGGTGGGGTTTGTAGTTACGTTAATGTGGAGGATGCAATAGTTGTTGGTAAAGATATAGTTGCCATCGGTTTTTGTGTAGAGTTCAAACACGATGCTATAGGTGCCTTCTTCGTTTATTGTTAGGGGGATTTGGTTGTTCCATGATTGTTCGGGGTTTAAGGTGAATTCGTATGTACTATATGGGGGGGCGTTGACGGGGAAGGTGAATGTGTGGTGGACGATTTTTGTTTGGATTTGGTAGTTTTGTTCTGTGCGCATGTTGTTTGTAACGGTAAGTGGTGTGTTGAAGGTGTTGTTTTGGTTGATGATGAGGGTTTTGGGATAGTTTATTGCTTGGTTTTGGTTGTCAAGTAGGTACATTTCATGGTAGCCGGGGGGTTTAGTTGCGTATGCGATGAAATATCCGCCGGTTATACAGCAGACAATAATAAGAGCCAAGGCTACTGCAATATAGCTTTTTTCAAGACGTATTGTAACCGTTTGACTATCATCGGTATTATTGTTTTTGTTGTTGTTTTCCATGTGGCTCACTTGTTTACTATGCCTTTTACCATTGTGGTAAATATTTCTATGGTTGATTTGAATTTTTGTAGTTTGGGTTTACCGTATCGGCGGATTTTGTAGGTGCTTTTGATTTCAACCATTTTATAGTTTTTCTTTGTAAATTTGATAAGCATCTCTGTTGCAAAGGCCATGTCGCCTTCGACTAGGTTTACATTGTTTATTGCTTCATGTGATATAGCTCTAAAGCCTGATTGTGTATCGCTTAGATATTGACTGTAGAGAAAATCAAAGCAGAAAGTGATTATTTTGTTTCCAACGAAATTAAAAAAGCCCATAGCTTTGTTTGGATCATACATACGGGATGCAAGAACCATGTCAGCGTTTTCTTGAACCATTTTATCAAGCATACGTCCGATATGTTTTACTTCATATGTACCATCGCCGTCAACCATGATGATAACATTACCTTTAGCGTTTGCCATGCCTGTTTTTAAAGCGCGTCCATAACCGCGTCGAGGTTCAATTATAAGTTTGCAGAATTTTGTGTTTCGGACGATTTCTTGGGTGCCGTCGGTAGAGTTTCCGTCTACAACAATGATTTCTTTAGGATAATTTAAGCCTTCGTGAATTGTTGTTACAGCTTCCAGTATGTTGCCTGCTTCATTAAGTGTTGGAATCACTATTGATACTAGTTCTATCTTTCTAGTCATTCCCATCTTCCTGTTTTAGTAGATTATTATTGTCTGTGTTAACTTAAATAAGCTCTTCGTATATTTCAATGAGTTGGGCCACATTTTTATCCCAACTATATTGTTCCTCAACAATTGCCCGCAACTCACCGGCTGTTTTGTTGCAGTCATCTATGAATTCAACAATGGCGTCTGCTAACATTTGAGGATTATTTGCCGGAACCAGTTTTCCAAAACCTTTCACCATAATTTCATTTATACCCCCAACGTTTGTAGCTATAACAGGCAACCCACAGGCCATAGCTTCTAAAGCCACCAAAGGCAACCCTTCACCTGACTTTGAAGGTAAGACAAACAAGTCAGCAACATTGTAATATAGGGGTAAGTCTTGGTCAGCAACAAATCCTGTTAATTTAATGTTTTTTTCAAGTCCTAACTGCACTATTTGACTCTGAACACTTACCATGTCAGGACCTTTTCCAGCAATTATAAAAACCAAGTTTTGTTTCTTTTTCACCGCAAGATTTGCTGCATCAATAAGAGTATCAACCCCATTTTTATACACTAGGCGTCGAACAGTTAAAACAACTTGTGCGTCTTTTGAGAGGCCTAATTTTTTACGCATCTCTTCTCTAACCCTAGGTAAGGGTTTGAATCTGTGTAAATCTACCCCGTTATGAAGAACTTTGATTTTATTTGGATTTGCACCTAAACTTAGCACATACTCTTTTGTTGCATTACTTACAGTTAATATTTTATCAGCCTGTCTAAGAGTTTCTTTTCCAACGATAAAGTCATTGACTTTTTCAATGTGGTTAAAGATGTTGTTGTAGTCTATGAAGGTGTTGTGTTGGGTTAGAATGAAAGGTTTTTCATAGTATTTTGCAAGTTTACCTGCCAAAAGAGAGGTCAAATATGGGTGACCGTGTGCATGAACGATTTTGCTGTTTTTAATGTTTTTAGTAAATACCGAAAAACTAGGAACTGTAGGTATAGTGTAAGGTATACCTAATCTAAAACCCATATTCATAGATTCATAACATTCAACATTTAACCCGTCAAAAACATATTTTTTAGGGGTTTGAATTCGGTTTGTAACAATTTTAAGGTCAAAGTTTTTTTGAAACAGCCTCTTGCTTTGCTCATAAGTTACAATTTGTATTCCACCAACAGATGGCAAAAACACGTTTGTAACAATGCACAATCGTACTTGACCCATGTAAACCCAACTGTATAAACTCCTCAATCACCAAAATATTATAAGGTTATGGTAAAAAGAACCATGTGATTGGTACAAAGTTATGAGCTGCAAAATCATGCATGTCTGATTTGAAAAGTGTAAATTTTAAACTATTCCATTAGAATAAAAATAAAGAAAACAGGTTAACTCTTGAGGGCCTAATTTAAAGCCGGTTCAAGAGTTTGCTTTAAACGTAAGGGGTTTAACGTTTAAGGATCTCAAGGTTGCCTATCACTTGCGGATAATTTCAAACATTTTAATGTTTGAACCATTACCCTTGATATCGAATCTCAAGAAATAGCCATCCCCAAGAGAAATTTCGCCTTCGATATTGCGGTTATTAGCATTAGTGCTAAGAACAAATTCTCGGCCATCAATAACCAATGTTAAAACCTTACCATCAAGACGCAAATTGCTTTGGCTCAAACCATTCTTCAATATTCCCGCAGCCCGCTCTTTTAAGAACTCAGAATCTTTTTGAACATCAGGCAACTTGTCAATAACTCTTGTTCTAAGCAGCGCATTACAACCAGAGCAGTAAATACCCATAACCCCATTGGAAGTAACAGTTGCAGGAGTAATCACCTTCTCATAAGTTCCGCCAACATGATTGTTACCAGCAACAGGAATAACACGGTACTCAACATGCATTGCATCATTAGCACACACACGCTTCTCCTGACCAACACCAACACAAGTAGCCGGAACCACTATAACCCACTCACCCCAAACATGATCAAGAGGACCAATAGATCTTGTTTCAAGCAATTTGTTACAATCGGAACAATAGATACCCATCAAACCTTCGACTTCACAGGTCGCCTCAGTAATCACCGCCTCATAAGACCCACCAACATGATTATCTGGATTCACAGGTATTGATTCAGTATAGCTATGAACACATTTTGAACAAGCAAAAGTCAACACACCCTCCTCAACACAAGTCGCCTCTTTAGTCACCACACCAACACCATAATCATGAACACAACTATCAGATTCTACTGTGATTATACCTTGGATAATTTGGTCAGGTGAAAATGGTAAACGAGCCCCACCATGTTCAACAGCATCGATCGGTCTAAAAAAGCCAATGTTTAGATTTTCAATAACACCATTCTTAGTTCCTTCCTTTACTCTAAACGTAACAGTGAACAACACCGTTCCATCTGACACATCAGTTCCATCTTCTGAAGTTGCACTCACACTAACCTGACCAGCAACAGTCGTAACAGCCCTAAAGTTGTACTCTAAAATATCCCCACGAGCAGCACGCACAAACTCCAACTCAGAAGGATACCGCACCGTCAAAGAATACGACGCAACACCAGGATTATCTATTAATGAAACAGTCAGGGTTACTTCGTCCCCAGCCTGACATACTTCATCTGACACCATTATAACAGGCTCATTTAATCCAAAAACGGTAAGCTCATTAAGTTCACCAAGAGGCATAAACAAGGCCATTGGAGCAACCAATTGTTGTGGACCAAGAGGACTAGGATCAACCTCCCACAAATATCTCAACAAACGCGTAACATCAAGAAAATCAACAACACCATCACCATTAACATCCGCATTCACAGCATAACAAGGAGTAAGATCAGTCACTTCCCAGAGGCATCGCAGCAAACGCGTAACATCAAGAAAATCAACAACACCATCACCATTAACATCACCATAGAGTGTTGTGGGTCTCACCTCAATCTGTCCTTGATGAAAATTACAGGATATGCGTTTACCACCGCTTTCAACAGCATCAATAGACCTAAAAGTACCAAGAACCAAACCAGCATCCTCATCTATAATAACCCCATCTTTAACATTGTCAGCTATTTTGAAGGTAACAGTGAACAATGTCGTCCCAGTTGCAACATCAGCACCATCTTTTGAAGTTGCACTCACACTAACCTGACCAGCAACTGAGGTAACATATCCGAAATTAAAGTCCAAAACATCACCGTTATCGGCACGCACAAACGTCAATAATTCAGATGGGTATTTCATTGTCAAAGAATATGATGCAATACCAGGATTATCCATCAACGACACCGTTAACGTCACCTCACCACCCGCACGACCAGCTGTACTAGATACATAGATATGTTCATCGGGTAAACCCCAAGTAGCCATAATTTCTACGGGATGATCAGGCATTTTAAAGGTAGTATTTGGATTGTAAGGATTCTCAAATTCTACACAACAAGAAAGTGTCACCCATTTATTAAATGTCATACCTGATGGGGGAGTGCCAGCGTTGATAGGAACAGTTGCACGCATAGTTTCATTTGATATATATGTAGTCCATTTTGGGGTTCGTGGATTAGTGCCTGTTACAGTTACAGTAAACTCTGTAAGGGGGTTACCACGTACGTAGCTAATGTCGTAATTGTTATAACCCTGCTCAAAAGGATCAGACCAAACAATACATTTAATCCGGTCATAATAGACATTGTCTCTATAATCTCGATCGTATCCTCTAAGTGCACGATTATCTGAAAATTCTACATCAACCTCAACTGCAAGTTTGCCAAGACCCGCTCCAAAAGTATCAGTAACCCAAACTCCACCACCAATGTGAGCATAATTACCCGAAACCTCACCACTATACAAATGCACTAAACCAGTATTGTCTAGACACACACCACCACCACGTATAGCGACATTTTTAGAAATTACACCACCTTTGTGCATTTCAAAATTACCATAGTAAAGATACACACCACCACCATTATTGCCAGCTGCGTTATCAGAAATCTCACCACCATACATTCTAACAGTGGCACCAGAACTCCGCTGATACACACCACCACCATTACCAGATACATAATTGTCATAAACTAGAACATCAGACATACTAAAATCGCCAGAACGCCACACACCACCACCATTAGCGGCCACGTTGTTAAAAATCTGGCAAGCAGATAACTCAAAATTACCACCAGAAGAGTACACACCACCACCATCAACGGATGCAGTATTACCCGAAATTACACCAGATAACTTGAGACTACTACCAGAAGAATACACACCACCACCATATGCAGCCCTATTATTGGAAAGTACACCCCCACTCATAGTAAAAGTGCCAGTATTGTACACACCACCACCACTAGTAGTTCGAACGTCATTATTGGAAATTACACCAGACTCAAAAACAAAGTTACCAGAGTTATACACACCGCCACCATTATAAGCAGTGCTAGTTTGTGTGTTATCTGAAATCTCGCCACCGCGCATACTAAAAATACCCGTATTCCACACGCCACCTCCATCTCGAAGAGCAGTATTGCTAGAAATTACACCAAACTCAAAAATAAAAGTGCCAGTATTGTACACACCACCACCACCACCATTAACCGCATTATCAGAGATCACACCACCACGCATAGTAAAAGTACCAGCATTGTACACACCACCACCAGAAGTCGAAGAAGAAAACAGGTTACCCGAAATTTGGCCACTACACAATTCAAGAACACCATTAAATCTAACTTCTACTCCACGACCCTGATGACCACTTGTATGAGTTACGATAATGCCATCAATTTTCAATGTCCCGCTGCCGTCAACAAGTATAGTGTTTGCGTTATTCGCACCAATTAATCTGAAAAACTCAACTCCACTCTCACTTGTTAATGTGCTATCGCTTTTCAGGGTAACATCTGTGCTGCGGGGAATAGTAAGTTCAGTTTGAGTTAGGCTAATGTCATTTTTAAAAACAATAACAACGGGTCCGCTTGTTGCAGCGGCACTAACAGCAGTTCTAAGTTCAGACTCGTTACTAACATATACAACATTGGAGGCGGTGCCTTGTGCCATTAACACACAGGACACTAAAGAAAGAGCTAACACAAATAATAGAGAAATATATAATAATTTTTTGCAGGGATTAGTTAGTTTAAATTTGGATTGTTTAACATTTAACATTATTTTGTTACACCACATGTGACATGGCGGTAATACGCCAATAATCCATTCTAATGTAACACATCACATATATAATAATGCTGTTTTTTCTGTAAATACACTCTTTTTGACTGCGAGATTATTTAAGAGTTCACCAGTAACTGCTTAAGGAAGTGTTATCGAATAATGTTAACAGTTATAGCGGTAACACCCATAAACTACGCATAACACTAACGCTTTCTGTTGAAAGTATTTAGTAACAATTCCTCAGTCGTCACATCTAGCCAGTTTCAGTCACAATTTTCCAACAAACACCAGCCCAAGCAACTCTGTCTCTTGACACCTATTTTTAGAACCATTTCAAGCCTAATTATTGTGCCAAACAATAAACTTACAAACAATCAAACCTAAACGGCAAATATTGTAGAAAACATAAAAAGTCCAAAACCTCATTAGTTGAAAAGAAGTTTAATTCTGCAAAAAAGAGAGGGTTTTTGTTTTGGGTTAACAAAAATTGGAGGTGCTGAGTTGGGGAGGAACTCAGCTTCTGTTTTTTATTGTGTGTGGTAGTTCATGTCGAGTCTGAACTCTTTGATGTTTGAGCCGTTGCCTTTGATGTCATAGATCAAGGTGTAGGCGTCAAGGTCGTAGCTGCCGGCGACATTGGCATTGTTTGCTTTAATGTTGATAACATGGTGTACAATTTTTGTTTCTCCGTTGGAGTAGACTTCCGTAACTTTAAATGCCAACGCCCACACACCAGAATTTTTTGAGGTTTCGGTTATACCGATAAAGTCTTTTGCACTAGCTGTTGCACGTACAAGCACTGCAGAGGGTTTCTCCACAATAATGCTTCCTTGTTCAATATTGATCTCCAAACGTTTCCCGTCGCTTTCAACAGCATCAACTGGTCTACACAAACCAAGACTTACACCATCTATACAATCAGCTTTTGTTTCTTCACTAACCTTAAAGCGTACCGTAAATAGAATCGTTCCAGTTGTTACATCAACGCCATTTTCAGAAGTTGCACTTACCGCTACAACACCAGCATTATCGGCGTTTGCTTTAAAGTTGGAACTTATAATATCGCCTGCTTTTGCTTCAATAAAGGATAATTCATCAGGATACTCCAACGACAAAGAAAATGATGCTATGCCAGGGTTGTTTGTTAATGAAACAGTCATTGTTACTTCGTCTCCAGCTTGACATATTTCATCTGATACTTTAAGGGCAGGCGCGTTAAATCCATCAAGAGACATAAACAAGGCCATTGGAGCAGCCAGCTGTTTTGGACCAAGAGGACTTGTATCAACCTCCCAAAGATAACGTAGTAGACGGGTGACGTCAAGAAAATCAATACGCCCATCACCATTAACATCCGCATTCACAGCATTAAAAGGAGTGGCGTCAGGCACTTCCCAGAGATATCGTAGTAGGCGGGTGACGTCAAGAAAATCAATACGCCCATCACCATTAACATCGCCATAGAGTGTGTTTCTCACCACAATTTGCCCCTGATTAAACACGCAAGGTAGGCGTTTGCCATCACTTTCAACAGCATCAATAGAGCGGAAAGTACCAAGAACCAAACCAGTATCCTCATTTATTATAACCCCATCTTTAACATCATTGACTACTTTGAATGTAACCGTGAACAACACCGTTCCGTCGGATACATCGGTTCCATCTTCTGAAGTTGCACTTACACTAACCTGCCCAGCAACAGTAGTTGTTGCCCTAAAGTTAGAATCCAAAATATCACCCTTTTCAGCACGCACAAACTCCAACTCAGAAGGATACACCATCGTCAAAGAATACGACGCAATACCAGGATTATTCACCAACGACGCAGTTAACGTTACCTCAGCACCCGCACGGCCTAATTCGCTTGATACGTTGATTTTCTGCTGGATTACGATGGGCTCAGGTTCGACCACCATAACAGGTATGTACCCTATATATTCGCCATTATTATAGTAACTAATTGTAACAAGCGTTGTACCTAATTTACTGAAATCATAGAAAAACGCAACCCGATTATCATTTACATTTATGGAGGAAATTGGTGATTGCAATGTTCCTGCTTGTTTAAGACCAAGAGTTAAACCAGACGTATTAAAGACCTGACCTGGACTGTATATAATATTTCCCGCGTTTTCGATAATAAGGCGAGCGCCTGTCAGATTTGGAGGTGTCTCAGATGAGGATATTGGATCTAAATAAGACAACTCTACAGAACCAGAAAAACCTGTACCAGGACTACCAGCGCTACCAGCGTATCCTGTAGGGCCATCATAGCCGAAATCACCAGGTTTACAAGAATGAATCCCAATAAAGCATGCGCAACCCGACCCTGGACCGTAATCACCATACCAACCACCTGATCCTCCACTGCCCCCGCTTCCCGCTGAGCCACCTGTGCCACCTGCACCACCATAATTTTGTGAAACACCACCTACTACAGCGAGACTACCATGGTGACCACCATCACCACCTCTGCCACCAACACCACCAGTACCACCTCTGCCACCAGTACCGCCATTACCGCTATATCCGCCCGCCTTTGAAATACCACCTTCACCACCCTGCCCACCACGGCCGCCAGTGCCACCTCTGCCCCCATTGCCACCAACACCACCAGTACCAACCTCTAAGTATAAAGAACTGCTTGTGGATTTTGTGTAACTTATATCATTTAATGGCGTACCACCATTACCACCATTACCGCCTCTGCCACCAACACCACCAGTACCACCAGTATAGCCAGTATAACCTGTGTGACCCCGATTGCCTGAAGAAGGGGTACCAGAAGGTATATTGTAATTATAGCTACCTGCAGTTCCAGTTCCACCTTGGCCTCCAGTGCCCCCGTTGCCGCCATTACCGCCATATATGTACACGTTTGAATTTTTCAGAATATTTAGCCTATTGGCAATAACACCGTTGCCGCCATTACCGCCAACACCACCGTTGCCACCAGTTCCACCAGCACTACTAGATTGACTGCCAGTACTGCCATTGGCTCCGTTGCCGCCTCTTGCCTCGAAATTTGCTCCGTCAAGAGCAATATCTAAGGTTCCTGCGACACGAATTGCGTCTTGCCCATTAGCAGTGTTACTACGGATTTGTATATCGGAGGTTCCAAGAATTGACAAGTTGCCAGCAGCTTCTATTATAGCGTTTGAACCGCTTGAAGAATATCCAACAATAGCATTTGACCGCCCGATTGAAATGATTGATGGATTTGTATTCGCGCCACTGAATTTAATCGAAGAAGAAAAAGTATCGATATAACAATTTTCTAAGATAACAATTGTATTGCCTTTAACTTCAAAGTTAACATAAAGATATGGAGAGGAGTTAAGAGACCCTTTGAACCAAACGGTGTCCACACTGTTTTCTATTGTTATTTTTTTGTCACCCACATATTGTCCGTTGGTTATGGCTGATAAATCAACAATAGCTTGTTTTGCAGTAATGCTATTCACAAGACCATTGACGTTAACGTTGTTGTAAGTGTACTTGGTTGCTGTTGTTTCGTTAAATGATAGGTCGGCGTAACAGTTGTCAACTTTAGCGTTGGGATTTGTGGTGATACCGTTTGTCATTGAGTAAAAGCTCGCGCGATCAGTGTAACTCACTACAAGGTTTCTAAATGTTCCCGGGCTGTTTCCAAAAAGATTTTGCCCTGCACCATTTATCGTTACGTCCTTCACGGCGTAACCGTTGCCATCAAGGATACCTGAGAAATCGGTTATAGGCACCCAGTTTTCAGTCAGAGCGATATCATTTACCAATATATATTTACCAGACAGATTATTACGCACATTATCTAACTGTTCAGGGGTCGAAATTATTATGGCCCCATCGACATCAGGTCGTGGCAAATTTCCAATCGGTTGCACGGTTTTATACACGAAATCATTAAAGAATAATATATCTTGTGCAACTGACATTTCAGCATATGCTCGCACTAATTCGTTATACCTTGCTGTATAATCATTGGGCAGTAATTCCCAAATCCCCATCATAGAAAGACTGGTAGTCGGAACGTCATTTACATATCGCACATCTAGCAATATTTCACAGTTAAAACCAGACCCCTGCTTAGGATTAAAAGTTTGAAGCCAACGATTATATACATCATTCATTAAACGTGGATCCCCAGTATAGTCCAATCCACCAACACCACCTACCACACGACCGCTAAAAAATGTTGAAGAATCATCAATTTCTTGATACGTAGCCAAACTCTCATAGAGCTCAACTGCAGCTTGTACACTAAGAACTTTAGATTTACCCTCTACCTCCAATAATGCACGAATATCTTCAGCATTGGAAAATCTCTGGCGATTATTGACTATACCCATAAATGTTTCTGCGTATCCACCCATTTCGTATGAAGTAATAAAATGCGTCCCATACCTATCAAATATCAGTTTTGGGGAAACAGTACTATCGGTTAACAAATCTAAAAATTCAGCATCTACGTTATTTTTTAGGGCGTTTATTGTTGTTGGCGAATTTATATTGTTAAAGGTATTTTTGCCCACAGAATGAGCTAAAGAAAATTCATGTAAATATGAGTCGTAAGAATTTTTATAGTCATACGCCGAGTTTGCAGTGTATTTTGTTTTTGCACTTGCTTTAAATAATTTGTCTATTCCCGCTTCAACACCTGCGTTAATGGATAAACTGAATTTAGAAGAACTACCCAAGTCATAAAGCGTTTTTCCAGAACGTATATTTGTGATACTTTCAGTAAATGGATAATAGTCATAGTAAGGGGCAAGCGCGATAGCGGCATTTGGCTTAAAGATAGGGGCAGTTTCAAGGTTTCTGTTTCTGAGTTCGTTGCCAGAGAGCACGTTAAAGCCTCTTAATAGAAAGCCTAATCCAACATCAGGATCTGCTGCGTTTGCGGGGGACATAAACATGGGCATAATGCCCATCAGCATAATTGTGACTAATGTCACTGACATAAGTTTACGGAATATACTTTTCATTTTTTGTACCTCACACATTTTTCTCATTTTTTCTGAGATTAAGTTGTTTCTTTTTTCATCATATTACTATGAGGCAATATGATTAAGTGAATATTTGTTCTAGAGCAAGCAAGCTCCAGACAGTAATACACTCCACGGAATTTGGATTTACCTTCAAATAAATGTTACTCTAGTTGCAATCATTAAATACAATAAATACTCTGAAAAGAAATTACATATACATTTAGCACTATGAAAAATCAGAAACACCACTACAACAATACCACGTTATCGACTGCAAAATTTGACGTACACTAAATACATACAACTCAATTTCCCAGAAAAATTACACACCGATGGAGAAAATATTTGAAAAACGTGGGCTAATTTTTAGAAAAACAGTTTAAAACACGTTTACAAAAAGTCTACACCATAATTCACACAATCATACACTGATGCCATTTATCAACCAGACAGACTCAAAGGTATTTTCAAAACCCACCACAAATACAAGAGTAACACAAACCTATGCATAATTCTTTCGAGAATTTAGAAAACTTTTAGTCTGAGAGCCTTAACTCTGCAAAAATATGGTGTTTTGTTTTGGGTTAACAAAAACTGAAGACTGAGCTGAGGGAGAGTTGCAGCTTCTGTGTTTATTGTGTGTGGTAGTTCATGTCGAGCCTGAATTCGCGAATGTTTGAGCCATTGCCCTTAATATCATAGACCAAGGTATAAGCGTCAAGATCATAACTACCAGCAACATTAGCATTGTTTGCTTTAATGTTGATAGCATATTGTACGATCTTTGTTTCGCCATTAGAGTAGACTTCGGTAACTTTAAACGCCAAAACCCAAACACCAGAATTTTTCGAGGTTTCCGTTATGCTGATAAAATCTTTTGCACTAGTTGTTGCACGCACAAGCACCGCAGGAGGTTTCTCTACAGTAACACTACCTTGCACAATATTGAAGCCCAAACGCTCACCCTTGCTTTCAATTACATCAAGTGGCCTAAACAAACCAAGAGTTACACCCTCTATACAACCCACGTTTGTGTTTTCACTAACCTTAAAACGCACCGTAAATAGAATCGACCCAGTTACCACGTCAGCACCATCTTGAGAAGTCGCACTTATAACCACTACACCACTATTATCCGCGGTTGCTCTAAAATTAGAGTTTATGATATCGCCTGTTTTTGCTTCGATAAATGTCAATTCGTCAGGATATTCCATAGTCGTGGAGAACGATGCGATACCAGGATTATTTGTTAATGACACTGTCAGGGTTACTTCGTCACCAGCTTGGCAAATTTCATTTGACACTTCAACAGCAGGCTCGTTAAACGTAAGGGGCATAAATAAAAATGCAGGGGTAACGGTCTGTTTTGGACCTAATGGACTGGGATCAATTTCCCAGAGGTACCTTAACAGACGGGTGACATCAAGAAAGTCAACAGCACCATCACCATTAGTATCCGCGTTTACAGCATTAAAAGGAGTGCTATCAGGTACTTCCCAGAGGTATCGTAACAGGCGGGTGACGTCAAGAAAGTCAACAAATCCATCACCATTAGCATCGCCGTAGAGGGGGTTTTTCACCACAATTTGTCCCTGATTAAATACGCAAGATATACGTTTGCCACTGCTTTCAACAGCATCAATAAGTCTAAAAGTGCCAAGAGCTAACCCCGTATCCTCAGCTATTATAGTCCCATTTTCAACATCGGTACCTATTTTAAATGTAATTGTGAACAATGTTGTCCCAGTTGCCACATCAGCGCCATTTTCTGAGTTTGCGCTCAAACTAACTTGACCATCAACAGTTGTTGTTGTTCTAAAGTTATACGTTAAAATATTTCCTTGTTCAGCGCGTACAAATTCCAATTCAGAGGGATGCTTCATTGTTAAAGAGTATGAGGCTATTCCAGGATTGTTTTCCAACATCACAGTTAGCGTTACTTCATCACCTGCTTTGCCCACTGCGCTAGATACATTAATTGTTGGAAAAATTACTGCTGCAACGTTACTTGTTACACTCTTTGCGCCAGTTGCACTCACCACACAATAATAGTAATACGTTCCAGCAACAAGATCAGACGGTATTACAAAGATATTGTCTGTACCAACTTGTGTATCTATTGCAGGATCAGGGGTTGCGCCTAAACATTGATACCACTGATAAGACAGTATCGCACTTAGAGTAATTGAAGCTTCAACAACAAGACTGCCACTAACACTACCATCCACCATACATATGTTCTCGGGCTGTACAACAATAAAAATCATTGGTTGTTCACCAAACAAACCTCTAAGATACGGAAAACCGCCATTTATGTTGGGGTTAATTGTCCAAGTGTTAGCAAAATTCCAACCAACAAAAGATGCTTGTCTCTGCATAGCTTCAACTGAGAGAGGTGTCCCCTCTAAACTTAGTATACTGCCACTAACTTGTTGGGTAGCAAGGCGATAACAACTCTTCACATCAGTTTTACCATTATAATTACGGCCAACTAGATCACCTGCAAAAACAGAACCGAATACATTACCGGTAACATAACAATTCACCAAAGATACATCATCAAAATAATTATCACCAACCAATCCACCCGCGCAATATGAAGAAGTCACATCGCCAGAAACATAACAATTCTCCACAACCACATCGCTACCATAATCATTATTGCCGACTAAACCACCCACACGAGCATAAGAATTATCTGCGTTAGTAAACCCGGCAATTACATCACTCTTAACATAACACTTCTTTACAGACACATCACCATTATCATTATAACCAACTAAACCACCCACACAAACTTCATAACCACCACAAAAACCAGAAACATCACCAACAACAAAACAAGTCTCTACAGATGCCCCACCATCAGCATTATAACCGATTAAACCACCCACATAACTATCAGAGCCAGAAGAGCCAAAAACATCACCAACAACAAAACAAGTCTCTGCAACCACACCATGACTATAGCCAACTAAACCACCCACATAACTTTTGTAGCCAGAAGAGCCAGAAGAGCCAAAAACATCACCAACAACAAAACAATCAACCATATTTGCATCACCACCACTATGGCCAACTAACCCACCCACATAAACAGAACTATAAGAGCTATCGATAGAAACAGTTACATCACCCTTAACATAACAATTCTCCACATTCACACCACCACCAACCTCACTATGACCAATTGCCCTATAGCCAACTAATCCACCCACATAAACAGAAGAACCAGAACCAAACACAAACACATCACCAACAACAAAACAATCAACCACAACCACATCTCCACGATAACTATGGCCAACTAAACCACCCATATAAACATAACCACCAGAACCAGAGTCAGAAACCGTCACATCACCCACAACATAACAATTCTCCACAACCACATAACCAACTTCACTATCAGCAATCTCATTATAGCCGACTAAACCACCCACATAAACAGAACCACCAGAACTAGAAACAGTTACATCACCCTTAACATAACAATTCTTCACAACCACACCACCACGACGATAATTATAACCGACTAAACCCCCTACACGAACATAAGAACCAGAGCCAAAAACATCACCAACAACAAAACAATCAACCACAACCACACCAAAACTATAGCCAACTAAACCACCCACACAATACCTAGGATCAGAGACAGACCCCTTCACATAACAATTCTTCACAGACACAATATCATTACAATAACCAACTAAACCACCCGCATTACCAGAGCCAAAAACATCACCAACAACAAAACAATTCACCACAACCACACTAGAACCACTTAGACCGATTAAACCACCTACAGTACCAGAGCCAAAAACATCACCAACAACAAAACAATTCACCATAGATACCCCCCTATTAATATTATTGCCAACTAACCCACCCACATAACCAGTAGAGACAGAAGCAGTCACGTTACCCTCCGCATAACAATTCTCCACAGTTACACCGCCCTGACTAAAACCAATTAATCCGCCCACATTAGCAAAGGTGCCAGAAACAGTCACATCACATTTGACATAACAATTCGCCACAGCCAGACCACCAGAACCTGCATCATAGCCAACTAATCCACCCGCACTAACAGTACCATAACCAGACGTGTAATCAGTCACATCACCAGATACATTACCCCCCACATAACAATTCTCCACAACCATACCATAACCAGCATTATAGCCAACTAAACCACCCGCATAAACAGTATCATAAGCAGATGCAGAAGCAGTTATGCCGTTAAGACCTGTGTTTATGCCCACATTCTTTATGACTACCCCTGCAACGTTAATTTGCCCAAACAGTCCAACATACTGCCGATTACTACTCGCCAACACATACAAATCATTCACCCTATAACCCCTACCATCAAAAACACCCCTAAAATCATCAATAGGCACCCACTCACCAACAAGATTTATGTCATTATCAAGCACATAACATTTGCCCGCACTCTGCACCCCACCAATACCAGCAAGCTGCTGAGCAGTTTGAATATGAACAGCATCCACAGGCACGGGATCTTTGTTGGGAGGCGCTATAAAACCATTACACGCAGGATTAGCTTTAGGCATAACTATATCGTCAAAATTTGCACCCACACCCTCTAAGTTAGTGTTGTTTGTTTCTGTTGGGTTAAGTGTTTGGGGGTTGGTTTGTGCGAGGGCGGTAAATGGTGTTAGGCTTATCATTAAGCCTGTGAATAATATGATGGTTGAGAGTTTTAGAAGGTTTTTATGGGGTTTCATGTGTGATTCTCCAAATAATAATACTCAAATAGATTTAATACCTATATAATACTGTTACTATTAATTGTCAAAGTTTTTACAGAAATATCACAAAACACCACACATTAAAACATACTACATAAGTCTCAATACACTACACCACAAAAACAGCCCCACCACAATCAAGGCCCCACATAGAAACACACAAAAACAAAAAAGCACCCTGCTTGAAACCGAAAATTCAACAGACCACCAGTCACCCCCCAGACACATCCAACCCACACCCTAAACGCCGCTGATCTAAGGGTTATTCATATTTTCCATATTGCCCAAATTCACCGTGTTTTAACTCATCTTGCAACAGATCATAATTATACCCTACACTTTCACGATATAGCCCCGTTTTAACATCACAAATCTTCTTAAAAGTAACAGAACCAAACACTGTGTTTAAGGCCTGTTCCATTGTTTTTTCTGTTCTTCAACAAGAATATTAGCCAAATCAACAGCTAAATGCTGTATTAATAAATCCTGCACCTTTGTCATTACCTCCATTTACGCCACCACCGCTTTTAGATATGCCACAGCCTTTTCAGAATGAAAAGAGTATTGATTTGTCAAATTTTTATACGCAATTTGTTTAACAACAGCAGCCATACTCATAAAACCAGCTTGGAACAGGTCAAAGGTACCCACCAAATCATCATTTGCGACCGCGCCTATAACTAGATCATATTTATTATCGCCATTATACAACCTATTTTCAACATCACTAAAATTTACAGCTCTATTGTTCATAACAAACAAAGCCCAATCTTTACTAGGGTTTTCAAATTTAAGTATGTTCAAAGACTTATCATTAAAAATTCATCATTAAGCTCAAATGCACTCACATGGGGGCTTCCACCAAATCTATCGGTAACCCTAACCGCCATTCTTTCAGCCTGTTCCTCAAGTTTGGTCAAATAAAACCCTCGCCCAAAATCTTTGAAGGGTCGCGTTTTTGTCAAATCTATATTTAATATTTTAATGTTAGACCCGTGATAGAGTATCATAGTAACCCTCCGTTTTTACGGCATATATCCTGCATATCTTCTATAGCGTCATTAATGCTTAAGGTGTGTTCTATTTCATAATGCTTTATAATAAACTGCAATCCACCATAATTTTCAAGGTAACGGTAGGCCTCTATTATAGATAAATCAAAAGCATTCGCGAACTTTTTAATACATAACACAATGTATGACAATATTTTACGTGTTTTATTTTCTTCGCCAGCCACACTCACTGTGTTTCACCACACATATACAGCAGTATATAGCATTCGCCTTAAAATTTCAACCGCCTGATTATCAATAAACTTTTTTTTATTAAACATTTCAATGGCTATTATTGTACGGTTATTGTTAATTTGTCAGTATCAAATATGTTTTTTAATCGTAGGAAGCCTTTATCGAAAGTGATGAATTCGTTGGCAGAACAGTCTTTTGCGTTCATTATGTGTTGTATATCGTGGGGACCAACGCCTAGATATCTGTAACGGGGGCGTGTTTGTTTTTCGCAGATAAAACAATAATCAGATTTATCAATCACACCAAAGTTTGCAACAAACAATTGTAAGGTAGAGGAAAGATAATCAGATAGGGCAGTGGAGGGGTCTATAATTAGTAAACGGTCTTGTTGGGCTAACTCTGTTATTTTTTGTATAAATACTCGGGAAGCATCGCTTATTTTGTTTGCAATAGCCTGTTTAGAGACTTCATCTATTCCAACA
Organism: Candidatus Bathycorpusculum sp.; assembly: GCA_009781395.1. Classification (GTDB taxonomy): domain Archaea; phylum Thermoproteota; class Bathyarchaeia; order Bathyarchaeales; family Bathycorpusculaceae; genus Bathycorpusculum. Next base: position 28,719 of record WQYG01000002.1, read on the forward strand.
AAAGAAGTATCTTCAGCTACTCTTTTTCGAATTACCTCAACAACTTCTAAAAGATTTAAAGTAGAAACAATTATTTTATTGCCATCTCGAGTTGCTCGTTGAAGCAAAACAGTGGCTTTGTCTTTATGTCTATCTTCAAGTATGTAAGAAACCCATACGGTAGAATCAAGATAAATCAGGTGAATTTTATCCACCTCTGACTTGTCTTATTAAATCAACCGAATCAGTTTTTTTATCTGAAAAATCTTTAATTAACCCTTTCAATCCTTCAAGGGGCTCAGAATCAGCAGGTATGGGTGATGTTTGTTTTAAATCAAAAAAAGCTCTAAGCAGGGTTATGTTATTATCGCTGTCTTCCTTAAACGCTAAAGTTTTATCTTTTTTTAAACAATCTTCTAAAAAGGTACATTTTGTCTGTAAACCATGTATAAGCATTTTTTGCATTTGGGCAACATGATTTAAATTATCAACTTTCTGCTCTAACACTACAACTTTAGAACGAGCATTATTAAAAGAAGACCCAGATGTTTGAGGGGATGTTTTATGTCTTTGAAGAGCACCCTTCAAACCTTCAACATGTAGAGGAGGTTGAGGAGAATTACTACTACCGCCACCACTATTATTGTTATTTTGGTTGTGGATATCTTTTAAGATGGGGGGGTGTCTATTAAGTACCACAGCAGTGCTCCCCATGGTTAGATGTAGAGTGGTCGGGTTTTGATTCGTATAGTCTAAAAGTTTTTATTTGTAAAACAGTTATGTCGTTTCGAATATTTTTTAAAGCTTCGTAGACTTGAGTTTTGTCGGGGTTTTCATAATTATCAGCGATAATTTGGATATACTGTTTTGTTGACTCCGTAAAGAGTTCAAGTTCTTGACTGCCAAAGACATATTCGTTAAAAAGAGATCTCATTTGACTAAATGAGCTTTCAAAAACTTCGCCGATAAAAACGCCGTCTTTAAAACCGGCTAATTCGGAGACTAGGATTAATTCTGAGGAGATGTTGGTACAAGCAAAAAAATTATTTTCTTCAACAGCTGCACGTATAGCAGTAAATAAGTCAGCAAATATTTCGGAAAGTTGTTTCATATTTACGTCCCAGCGCTTAACACGATAATTATTCATCACTTAAATATATAGTTATAGCAACTTGATTTAAAAAATTCGCAACTATTCAAACACAAACATAGCGGTAATTAAAAAATAAAACCACTACATATAGTGGTTTGAAACACAAAAAAACAAAAAACACAACCAACACCCAAAAACAAACAAAACACACAACCAACAACCACACACCACAACAACAAAGAAACCCCTAAAAACATAACAAACCAACAAACACATTTTCCATTTATATTTCAAAAACATAAACTTTCAATTAAACAATATTAAAGACAAGACAGGTAAAGTAAAACATGAAAGCAGCAGTTTCATGGAGCGGCGGCAAAGATAGCGCTTACGCATTACACTTAGCAAAACAACAAGGACACGAAATCGTAAACCTTTTAACCATGATGTCAAGCAAAGAAAAATCAAACTTTCACATGATAAACTCAAACCTTTTAGAGGCACAAGCAACCGCCACAAACATACCGCTAATTAAAAAACAAACAAGCAATGAAACCTATGAACAAGAGTTTAAAGCAGCCCTTACGGAACTAAAAGCTAAAGGCGTTGAGGGCTTAATAACAGGAGACATTTGCGCAGTTGCAGGCCATGAAGAGGGCTGGCTAAACCGTGTCTGCCAAGAAAGGGGATTAAAACCAATTAAACCCTTATGGACTATGAGAGATACAAAACAAATATACCTCAATTACATAGAAGCAGGTTTCAAAGCAACAGTTGTCCGCATTGATTACAGTAAACTTGGCACAGAATGGCTTGGACGAGTACTGGACAAACAATTCTACGAAGACACCCTTAAAATAGGCATAGACCCATGCGGAGAAAACGGCGAATACCACACCATAGTAACAGATGGACCATACTTTAAAAAAAAGATTGAAATTCTAGAAACACAAAAACATAATCTTAAGGGCAACTTTGACTATTTAGAAATTAAAAACTTTAAACTCAAAATAAAAGAACAGGGTTAAACCTATGAAAACAAACTCAGACATCATAATAGCACACAATAAACCAAAAGCAGAAACATTTCTCTCCAAAATCGAAAACAAAACCCCTCTTTTCATCGCCACAATCGCCACAACAGAAACAGGCAAAATCCCCGGACTGTCAGCCGCAGGACAAAACCCTGACTTCACAGACTTCACCCCCCCTGCAGATGCAGAACTACTCCTTTTAGGCAAATGCAAATCCATCCAAGGAGTACCCATTACACCAGAGGGCATTCCAACACCCGGTCTAATAACAATGTCAGCATTAAAACTTGCAGACATCCCCGTAATGATTGCTAACGCAGGATGCAAAGTTAAACCTCAAGTCCCCTTTATCGAGTTAGGCGGCAACTCAGGACGCGACATCCGAACAGGTAACTCAGTGGACAATGTTGAAGAAGTTATCGAACGCGCCAAAACCGCCGGACAACAACTCGCAAAAACCTCAGACTACCTAGTTATAGGCGAAAGCATCCCCGGAGGAACTACAACAGCCCTTGGGTTACTCTCCGCCTTAGGCGTAAACGCAGAAGGAAAAGTAAGCAGCACCCTACCTTTAAACCCTCATACCCTCAAAACAGACGTTGTACGATTAGGTCTTAAAGCAGCCGGAGAAAAATTTGGCAGCCTAAACAACAACCCTATAAAAGCAGTCAGCTGCGTGGGCGACCCCATGATGCCCGCATTAGCCGGATTAACCATTGGTGCAGCAGATCAAGTGCCCGTTCTACTGGCAGGCGGAACCCAAATGACCGCCGTTCTAGCATTAATTAACGCATTAAACCCTAAGACCCTCGGCAACATTGCAGTTGGCACAACACGCTGGGTAACAAATGATGCAACATCAGACATTAAAGGCATAATAAACCAATTCTGCAAAGTCCCCATTTTAGCAGCCGACCTAAACTTTGGCAACTCTGCTTTCCCAGGACTTCAAATATACGAAACAGGCCTTGTTAAAGAAGGCGTAGGCGCCGGAGGAGCATCAATTGCAGCAATGGCAAAAATGGGCGATGCCATAAACAAAGAGGTACTTCTTAAAGCCATTGAAAGTAACTATAAAACATTAATGTCAATGAAGTGACCAACTTGGTAATTAAAGAAATCAAAAACCTCCTTTCCTTTCTCACAGTCTTACCAGTAAAAATGGACAACAACCTGCTATCAGACTGCGCCAGATACATGTTTGCTTTCCCATTAATTGGCGCATTTATTGGTCTTATAGCAGGAGCTTTTGGTTGGGCAACACAACTGTTTTTACCAAGCATCGTTGTAGGGGGGTTAGTTACTGCAGCATTGTTATGGCTTACAGGACTTCATCACACCGATGGATTGCTTGACTTTGGTGATGGAGTTATGGTTCACGGTACACCTGAACGCAAAATTGAGGTTATGCATGACCAACTTACAGGTGCAGGCGGATTATCACTGGGCATTCTAACAATACTAATCACAGCATTAGCCATTGGACAAATCAATGCCAGCATCATTATACCAGCAATTATTGCTGTGGAGGTTTCAGCAAAATTTTCAATGGTAGTTATGGCTAGGGTAGGAAAAGCAACACATCAAGGCATGAACACCTCATTTCTCTCATTTATGCATGGCACCCAAGGCACAATTCGTCTGCTAATGGGACTAATGATTTCATTAGTAATTACAACAATACCTCTTCTGCTATATTGGACAGAGCTTCCGTATTGGACAGGAGGGCTGGTTATTTTAGCAGGCATACTAACTAGTTTAGTTATGACATTTATTGCACACAGAAACTTTAACGGAGTAACAGGTGACGTTTTTGGCGCCACAAACGAACTGGCACGTCTAGTTTCACTTATTGCACTATTGGCGGTGATTTCATGGATATAACAGCACTAGTTATGGCAGGCGGCAAAGGCTCACGCATGGGCTTAACTATAGAAAAACCAATGCTCCCCTTTCTAGGCAAACCGTTAATTGACTACGTTGTGGCAGCAATTAACCAAGCCAAACACGTTACAACCTTTTACATAGTTACAAGCAACAACACCCCCAACACAGAACAACACTGCAAAAACATGGGATGGAACATCCTACACACTAACGCTAAAGGCTACCATGAAGACCTAAAACAAGCAACCAAAGAAGCCAACTTGACAGGAGCAATCTTAACTATGCCCTCAGATGTACCGGCAATCACAGGCAAATTTTTAGATAAAGTCATCTACGAATTTGAACAATGCGAAAAAGACTTCTTAGCCGTATTTGTACCAATCCAAAAACGCCTCGAAGCAGGACTATCAATATCTAGCACAGACGAATACAAAGGCACATGGTATGCAGTATCAGGCATAAACATCATTAACGGAACAAAAATCCAAAAAGACGGCAAAATCGAAACCAGCGCCATAATCACCGAAGAAACAGAAGTACTCCTCAACATAAACACCCTCAAAGACGTAGAAATAGCCCAAAAACTCATAACCCAACACACCAACACCCAACAATAACAAACAATTAAACACTACAACACACATTCACAATTACTAAATTTTAAAATTTATCGATAGTATTAAATTTTCCAAACCACACCCATCCATCCATAGAGGACACTTAGATGATACTAGCTGCCTTATTGGGTGTTTCCATACTTGTGTTAGCAGTAATTTTAGATTTAATTATCGGAGACCCATCACCTTGGAAACCGTGGAAACGCATCTACAATTTACACCCCACCGTATGGTTAGGACAGCTAACAAAAAAACTAGAACCACACTTCAAAACACGCAATACCACTTTAGAAAAATTCAACGGCATAATCCTTGCCCTAATAATCATCGGCATAATAACCATACCAACATACTTTGGCTTGTATTACCTCTGCATCTTTCTAGGAGCAGCAGCCTATCTGATTGTAGCATTAGTGCTATTCAAATTTACCATATGCATAAAACTTGAAACAGATGGCGCTATTGCAGTAGCAAAAGCCCTTGAAACAAATGACATAGAAGAAGCAAAAAAATACGCCCATTTTAGCCGTCGCGATGCAACAAACCTTACAGGCCCACAAATCGGCTCAGCCGTAATAGAGTCAATGGTTGAAAACCTAACTGACTTCAAACTTTCACCCTTCCTCTATTACGCATTCTTTGGTTTACCCGGAGCAGTAGCTTTTCGAGCTATAAACACCCTAGACGGCATGGTTGGCTACAAAGATAAAGAGCACATCAACACAGGCTGGTTTTCAGCAAACCTTGACAACATAATCAACTATATACCCTCACGTTTTACAACAATACTTATGATTATTTCAGCCGCCATTTTAGGATACGACTACAAAGCAGCCTGGCGAATCGCTAAACGCGACCATAAACGGGTTCAAAGTCGAAATCATGGATGGCAAATGGCCGCAATTGCAGGAGCCTTACATATCCAACTAGAAAAACCTGAAAGATACACTGTAGGTGACCCTTTAGAAATAATTACACCTGACAAAATCCTAAAATCACTAAAAGTACGAAACTTATCCATAGTGTTATGCATACTTATAGTTATACCCATCATAGTTATGATAGGGTTTTATTTGCCAATTCTTTGGGGTCTGCCCCTGACATAGATAAAACAGCATTCTCAAGGTTTAAGAGGATTTTTCGAAAGCTTTAAACATTTTGCACTCCGTATTTGCACATACATACATCATATAGAGGCAAGGAAGAGCAAATGGGGCTTCAGATAACTCTTGTAAATCCACCTTATAGAACTCGACCTCATCAACATCCACCCTTTCCACCGTTAGGTATAGGCTATTTAGCGGCGGTGTTGGAAAAAAACAGTTTTGAAGTTAAAGTTATTGATTGTCAAGCATCCCGATTCACTTATGAGGATTTTGAGTGTGAGATAGCTAAACATACACCCGACATTGTTGGAGTAACCGCCCCTACAAGGTTGTACAATTCTGCTAAAGAAATTCTAAGAATTAGCAAAGAAAAACACCCCAAGACAGTAACAATGCTTGGAGGTGCGCATGCAACTTTTTGGAATGAAAAAGCACTTCAAGAGTGCCCACATCTTGATGTTGTGGTACGTAATGAGGGAGAATATACGCTCTTGGAGCTCGCCCAACGTTTAGAGGCAGGCAAAGACATAAGCAACGTGGCGGGAACAACACAACGAAAAGAAGGGGGGGAAGGTTTTATTTTTAATGCTGACAGAGCCTATATTGAAAATTTAGACGAGTTACCCTTTCCTGCAAGACATCTTTGGGATCTTGAGGCTATAAGAAAACAAGAAGACATGTTTTATCTAATTATAACACGTGGATGCACGGCTTGGTGTAATTTTTGCGCGGCAGTTCGTATGTTTGGACGAAGATACCGCATGCGTAGCATCCAAAATGTTGTCGATGAGTTAGAGTTTCTATATAAAACGTATAATGCAGAAAACTTTACCTTCTGTGACGATGCCTTCACAGTGGATATGAAACGAACAGAAGAGTTGTGTGAAGAAATCAATAGGCGCAACCTGAAAATAAAATGGAACATGGGCACCCGTGTTGACAGAGTTAGCAAAGAACTGCTTCAAAAAATGAAGGACGCCGGCTGCGTTTCAATGTGGTGCGGCCTTGAATCAGGCACCCAAGAAGTGCTAAATGACATGCACAAAGGCATTTCAACGGATCAAACAAGAAAAGCACTAAAATGGGTAAGAGAAATAGGCCTAAAACCAACCCCTAATGTACTGTTGGGGTATCCAGGAGAAACCATTGAATCAGCGTTAAAATCAATAAAATTCGCTGAAGAAGTAAGCCCCGATGAAATCGCCTACTACAACATAGCCACACCATATCCAGGTACACCAATGTATGATGAAGTAATGAAAAACGGTTGGATAAAAAACACAAACTTTGATGACTACGATGCCACACAACCAATTTTTGAAACCCCACAACTTAGCATGCAAAACTTACAGGCACTTTACGATTATGCATTCAAAAGCTTCTACACACGCCCAAGTTATGTACTACGGATGTGGAAAAAAGGTTTCAACTCAGGTTACGCAGCAACAAAAAGATACATCTACTTTAAACGCAAAAAAATATCCCTAAAAAAATAACCTCTAAATTTCTCTAAATAAAATCTAAGAATAAAGTTTAAAAATAAAAAAAGAAGTTGGTGGGGTTTAGTACTGCTTTCTCGCGGATAAACCGTACCAAGACATGACTTTTGCAAGTATTGGTACAATTACACCTAAGGCAATGCTTGGCACAAAGGATATAAAGAGTGCATATCCCAATGGTCCATTCCACAATCCCTGAGACATTGCTCTTGAGGGGGCTAGCGCATATTGGTTGTTCATGAATAGCTGTATTATTGTAGTTGTTAGTGACGCAGTTAAGCCTGCAAATAGCATACGTTTAAAGTTTGTTGATCCGCCACTTAATGCACCTGCCATGTAACCAATGATTACTGCATTGACTAAGTAAAACAGCATGGCCATGTCACCGAAGAAGTTGTGAGCAAGAGCACCATTTTCATATAGTATAGCATATTTTAGATAAGCACCAGTAGAGTTGCCTGCGACTGCCAAATAGTATGCACCACCCATGATGAAGCCTGCTGCACCGCCTGCCCATTTGTTCCAAGTAAGACCTAGAACTAATGGTATGCCTAATACGATCATCTGCGCAAAGCCTTGTGTTAGAATTACAACAATTGTTACACCGAGACCTTCGTCACTGCCAAGTACAGCATATTCACCAGTTGGGTTAACGTAGACTGCAAAGACGAAAATGAGTAGCACAAGAATTAGTGGTACGACAAAGCCGTAGAGAATATCTGATAGTTTAAATCTTTCAGGTTCCAAGTTTTTCACTTTCTTTAAGATTACTTTTAAGAAAAACTAAGTTAGGCGTACTAATAAAGATAATCCTTTCCGCGCGTATTGAGACAATAGATTAACATAAAAAAACAGGTCTCAATAGGCGCGTCTAGTTTTTAGAACAGTAAACAACACCGTCAAGAACGGTAAAACACACAGAAACATTGGCAACTATTTCATCAACAGACACAGAGAGGGGATTATTTGATAAAACAACTAGATCAGCAAGTTTACCCTGCTCAATAGACCCTTTATCAGCAATTTCAAAAGATATCTGCGCCGCAGAGGTAGTGTACATTTGTAGAGCCTCAAAAACAGACATTTTTTGCGGGCCATCACGTTTAACTGCAGCTTCAACCCCAAGCAACGGGTTAAGAGGCTCCATTGGACAATCAGACCCAGCAGAAACTAGGACACCACAATTAAGCAACTCTTTCACGGGAAACAACCAACGGGTTCGTTCTTGACCTAAACACTTTTCAGCGGACCAGACAGAAAACTCTGAAGCAACCACACAGGGCTGAATAGATACAGAGAGAGCTAACTCTTTTAGACAGCATATTAAATGCTGATTCAAAACTGCAGCTTGCTCTATACGTGGACAAGCAATTGCAGGATTTCTACTAACATACTGTATCACGTTTACAGCTTCCTGAATGGCTTGATCACCGACAGCATGGATAACAAGTTGTAAACCAGCATTTTGAATTTTATCTGCCAAGACAAACATTTCATTTTTCATACAAAGCAATTTGCCCTTATCAAATGGACTATCACTGTAGGGCTCAAACAACGCAGCTGTTCGGGATGCTAAATAACCATCCGCAAAAAGTATTGCCCCACCAAGTTTAAAAAAACCATTCTCAAAAGGTTTCAACTTTTGCAGAGCCAAATCAAGCAAATTTACTGGCACAATCAAATAGACCCTAACAGACAAAGAATTCGCTTCAAGCAACTTTTGAATGATTGCCAACTCTATTTCAGAGAGCACAATCCAATGAACACTTGTTATACCTAAACGAGAAAAATTTTCCAAAGCCAACTCTGTGGCTTCATAAAACTCTTGCAAAGTAGGCTCAGAAATAAGACTCCAAACAAGATTTGTAGCTTGATCACGTAAAACCCCCGTGGGCACACCTGTTAAATCCCGCTCTATACCCAAATCACTCCGCTGACCTAACTTAGCAACCTCTAACACCTTACTGTTAACAACACATACCTGCCCCGACTGACAATAAAACACCACAGGATTATCAGACGCCACCACATCTAACTCATGACACATAGGCAAACGCTTCTCTAAAAGCCCCTCAGGAACCAACCCCCGACCCAAAACCCACCTACTACTACCTGCACCAACCCGTTTTATGCGTTCAGAAAGTTGAGTTTGAATTTCTTTAATTGAAGAAACCCCTTGAAGATCAAGCCAAGTTAACATTCTACCATAATCAACCACATGAACATGAGTGTCAATAAAACCAGGCAAAACAGTTTTGCCCTCAAGATAAATAACCTGTGTTTTTTCACCAATACACTGTTTTACCTCTTGATTACTACCCACACAAGAAATTCTGCCGTCTTTAACAGCTATAGCTTGCGCGGAGGGCATTTTAGGATCCAATGTTAGGACGACTCCATCAATCAAAACCAAATCAGCAGAGGTCATAGGACACATCTCCAAAGTCTACAGTATTTGGTGTTTATTGCTTATCAACTTAACTTTTTCAAAAATTGTTTTATCGCAAAATCTTTTTTAGGAACAGACCTCTAGGTAGGTAGAACAAGAAAATATACTCTAAAGGATGATTTTGGATGACAAAAAAGGGTCCTTTAATGATGACCTCCTGGAGAACTACGGGAGCTTGCAACGCACGTTGCAGATACTGTAATGTAGATGCAACAGGCAAAAAAGCTGAGAAAGAATTAACAACTCAAGAAGCATTAGCCCTAGTTGATAAAGTCTACGACTTTGGTGTCAGCTGGTTTGGTCTTAAAGGTGGTGAACCACTCCTACGAAAAGACATTTTTGAAATAGTTACCTACGCAAAAAGTAAAGGACTCAATGTATGTCTCTTAACTAATGGCTGCTTTGTTGATGGAGAAATATATGATAATTTAGTCAAGAATCAAGTGTGGGGCTCTGTTAGCATTGATGGTCCTGAAGAAATTAATGATCAGCTTCGAGGACAGGGTTCATACCAAAAAGCTTTGGCAGCAATTGAAAAACTCTCATCAGGAAAAATCCTCAACGGACTTGCAGCCGCCATAACTTCGGTAAACTATAACTATTTAGACCATGTGTGTGAGCTAGCTGAAAAGTATCATGCAAACTTTGTTTGGTTTAACCATCTGGTGCCTAGTGGACGAGCGAAAGGTCAAGTGGAAGATTTAAGTCCAACACCAGAACAGCTGGAAGAGGCTTTAAACAAAATTTGGGATTTATCAGTTAAATACGAAGGCATATTTGACATACATGTACACTGTCCCCACTTTGCACGAGTCGTAAAACAACGCAACATACCCAACTTTGATGAATGGTATGAGAATAAATTTCATGGCAAATGCACCTATTTCGCATTTGGCGGCTACATTAGCATAATTGAAAACGGCAACCTAATCCCCTGTTTCTATACAGATCTTCGCCCAATGGAACCCATGAACATAGGAAACATTCGAGATGATAAACCCCTAATGGAAGTTTGGGAGGAAATGAAGACCTCGCCTTACTACAGTAGCTTCCGTGAGAGAACTATCCTCAAAGGCAAATGCGGAATCTGTGAATACCGAGAAATCTGTGGCGGATGCAGAAACCGAGCATACGCGTTAACAGGAGACATCTACGGCCAAGACGATGCATGCGCATACACACCACAGGCCACGCGTGAAAAATCAAACCAGCCCTAAAATAAATAGTTGTAAACCAATTTTTCTCTACACTCGGTTTACAATATTTCTTTTTTATTTATTTAAAAATTTTTTATCAACAACGGAGAAATTATTGATATAGAAAACGTTTTATTCTTAAAAACAGTAATTAGAGTGAACTTCAATGAATCGCAACTGGATAATAACGGTTCTTCTTTGCACAACTTTATTGTTGACACTTTTTACAGGAATTTATTCTCTTTTTCACCGCAACAGTGTTATGCAATATGAGGTGGATGTTTATGTGGGGATAGATGCTGCATACGCAGACATGTCAGATTTGAAGGCACGTATAGATCAAGTTAAGGATTATACCAACACTTTTGTTTTAGGCAGCACAGGTATTACTCTTGATGAGGTAAAACTTAACGAGATGTGTGAGTACATTAACGCCCGCGGCCTTAGTTTTGCTACTTACACACATACTACGGAGAATACCTCTTTTGAGTTTAATCAGTCAACTTGGACAACTATGGCTAAACAACGGTGGGGAGACAAGTTTTTAGGATTATATTGTTATGATGAACCAGGCGGGTATCAAGTAGATTGTGATCCCCTATTTATGATAGTTCAAAAGGCAGACCACCCATCGGAGGCAGCTAACAGATATGTACAAAATTTACAGGGCTACATAGCCGAATTTATTGCCTTAGACACAGTTATTATGACTTCTGATTACGCCCTTTATGAATATGATTACCGCGCAGGATATGACATTGTTATGGCAGAATACGCATGGAACCATAGCCGACCAATAAACACGGCTCTATGCAGAGGTTCAGCTACAATGCATAATAAAGAATGGGGAGTAATGTTAACGTACACATACGAACACGCACCATACCTTGCATCAGGACATGAACTGTATCAGGACATGGTAACAGCCTATGAAAACGGCGCCAAATACATCCTATTTTTTGATTACGCCAAAGACAACAACACAGGAGAAGTACACGGAATACTACAAAAAGAACATTTAGATGCACTCAAACAATTCTGGAAATACGTTAAAACTAACCCACGCCCAAACAACCCAGTTAATGAACGCACAGCATATGTACTTCCACCAGACTTTGGCTACAGCTTTCGCAGTACAGACAACTCAACATGGGGCATATGGAAAAACGTTACCCTCACAAACCAAATATGGAATGACGTAAACACTTACGCCCAACAATACGACCAAAAATTTGACATAATTTACGCCGACACCCCCAATTTTGAAAAATGGACCTACAACAAACTCATCTACTGGAATGGCACAGTACAAACAAAACCCTAACCAAACATTACTGCTGCTTTCAGCTCTTAAACCAGCTTTCAGCTTAAAGAGAGATTAACAGAAACTTTATTATGGTAACAAGGGCATTTAAAAACAATCTGAGGAGATACAAATGAAAAACTCGGCGACTGAACAAACAGGCGTCTACGATTTAAGAACAAATTGGCCGCCTTACACTTACAGAGATTACCCAGACATTGAACCTGAAGCATACAAGGCTTTTCTGGACTTTTTAGATACAGAAAACACATCAAACCGTTTAATGGAGTTACAACCTTGGGTATCTATATGTGATTCCAGATGTTCCTTCTGCTACTTCCCAACCACCGCTACAAGCAAAGCACGCATAGAACCTTATCTGGTAGCACTTAAAAAAGAACTTGACATGTATGCTAAAACTCGATACCTACAAACAAGCGTCTTTGACGAAATTGTTCTCGGAGGCGGAACACCCAGCGTTTTAACCGCTGAACAAATGATTGACCTAATTGAATATTGTAAAGCACGCTTCAACGTAACAGATGACTACTTTATAAAAGTCACAGGATCCTCAAAAAGCTTTGACCGCCACAAAATCATAAAACTAGCCGAATACGGCACCTTCCAAATGGACATGGGCGCTCAAACATTTGACAACAACCTAAGAAAAGCCTTCTGCCTACCCGACCCAGCAGAACAAGTTGAAGAAGCAATCAAACTTGCACGCAAACTAGACATGTGCGTATGTGCAGACATACTCTACAACCTTCCAGGCCAAACAATGGAGTCCTGGGTAAACACCCTTAAAAAATGCATAGAACTAGACATTGAAGTTGACGTCTACGCATTAGAAGTTGTTCCAGACACCATTTTAGACCAACAAATAAAAACAGGCAAAATGCCACCCCCCGGCAACGTAGAACAAGAAACCGAAATGTACCTTACAGCATACAAAATGTTAACCGAAGCAGGCTACAAAGCCGTAGGTCATGACAGATTCTCCCGCGAACCATGGCACTTCAAAGAATCATGCCTCAACGGCTGGCCCTTTGCAGCACAATTAACCACAGGCGCAGGATGCTTCATGGGCTACTTTGAAACATTCTCTTACTCCAACATTGAAGACATAAATCAATACATGGACGCAGTAAACGCAGGCAGACTACCAATCAACAAAATCAGCAAATCCACCCCAGAAGAAATGATGCGCAAAGTAATGACCCGCCTCTACCTTAGACTACCAGTCGACAAAATTGAATTCAAAGAAAAATTTGGCAAAACCCCCGAAGAAGTCTTTGGTTTACAACTAAACCGACTCGTCGAAAAAGGTTTACTAACAATTGATGACAAAGAAATCAAAATCACCAAACTTGGCGACATATGGAAAGGCAACATTGCATGGGAATTTGCAGACAACCCACGCGCCAAAAACATGCTCAAATAACAACAACTCCTTTTTGTTTATTTTAACATTTTTCAACAACCAACAACTCACGTTAAACCCAAACTTTTCAAAAACAAACAACAGGTTTTTGATAAACCTTTGTTTTTAACCATTTACGCGCTAGATACTTTTAGTGAAAACATATTGTACGCATATTACACAATATACCTTGTCATAAAAAGGCATACAACAATACAAAAAAGCAAAACCCCATTTACAGCTAAAACAAGGCTTAACCAGAAAAGTAGGGTTAAAGAACCTGTTTAGGTTCAGAGCGTGTTTTAACAAAAGAGCACATGCATGTTGTTAAGATGACATCAGTGTTTTTACTGCATCTACAAGTTTTTGGTTATCTTTATCTGAGCGAACAGTCACACGGAAATATGTGTTGTCTAAACCTACAAAGGTACAACAATCTCGAATTAGCATACCCATTTTAGCTAGTTCTTCCTTAATTTTTGTTGAGGTAATATTACGAGACGTTATTTTTACGAGCAAAAAGTTGGCATCGGAGGGAAAAACTTGCAACCCCGAAATCTCATTAAGCTGTTTTGCAAACTTGACACGCTCTTGCGCGATAGTACGCTTAGTGTTTTCTATAAACTCATGATCACTAAAAGCAGCTAACGTAACAGACCCAGCAAGACCATTTATACTCCAAGGCTGCCGCACATCTAATAATTGATCAATTAAACTTTTTGCAGCAACACCATAACCAAAACGTATACCAGGCATACCATAAAATTTAGTTACAGAACGGATGACAAAAAGATTTTCATACTTGTTAACATACCCCGCCATTGTTTCAGTTTGCTCTTTATCAGTGAATTCGATATAGTTTTCATCTATGCTAAAAACCACATTTTTCTCCTGACAATATTCCACAAGATCAAGAATTTCATCTTTAAGGTATAATCTACCAGATGGACTGTGAGGGTTACATATAGAAACAATTTTGGTATCAGGGGTTATGGCTTTTTTAATTTTTTCGTTTTCCATACTAAAATCAGACGGTAAAGGCACATAGATTGTCTGTCCACCTAAACGCAGAGCTGCTTTTTCGTACTCAGTAAAAGAGGGCACAGGCACTACAGCGTTAAAATTAGTTTTCGAAAAAATCTCTGTAATCATGTAAATAAGTTCAATCGAACCATTACCTAGTATAATATTATCAGAAGTCACACTTGGCTGATTGACATATTTAGCTATGCAATTACATAGTTCAACAGGGTTAGGATCAGGATAGAATTTTATCAGTTTAGAATTTTCTTTTACAGATTCTAGAGCTTTTGGCGAAGGCCCCAAATGATTTATAGGACCACTAAAATCAAGCACCTCTTCAAGTGGAATATTGTATTTTCGGGCAAACCCCCAAACGTCTCCGCCATGGCTTACAAATCTGCGTTCTCTACATTCGTTATGCGTCAACTTTTTTCTCCTCCATTAAACTTGAAATTTTTTGCTCTATTTGCAAATGCGCTTTATAATGCGCGTTATATTGATTAACTATCTTATATAGCCAATAAATTATTCCAAAGCCCAATGTTACTATAGTAATTATTACGTATGTTTTTATTGGTATCGTCTGGGTCATGAACATACGTTCAGGTAAAGTTTGAGCAAGAAATTTATCCTGATCAGCTTCATGTAAAGACAGGTCTTTTGACAGCAAATAGGCAATTATGAAAACAGGAATAACTAAAATAAGCGCGACGGTCCAAATTTTTGCATTCATTTCACGTGGTTGACGACTTACTTTTGTCACTGCGCCATCTTGATGATAAGGCTGTTGTTGTAAATGGGTTATTACTTGTTCTTTAAGAAGTTCTTCTTTTTTGAAATGATGATTTCTGTTTTTAATTAAACGGTAAATCATGGGAAAAAAGGCTAATCCAAAAGTAACTATGGCACCTAAGAACCACATAGAAAACCAAAGTTTTCGATCATTTGCCAGTGAAGTAAATTTTTGGGTTTCCATGTAAACATCAATTCATTAAAGTTGTTTGATATAATGGTGGAGTAGCCAAACTTTATAAGTTCTTCCATTTAGGTCTATAAGTAGAATGAGTCCCAAACAAATGCTGATTTCCGTTATCATCCCGTTGTATAATGAAGAACAAACCATAGGAAACATAATTGAACGTGTTCAAACAACCATGAAACATACGGGTTTAAAGTATGAAATTATAGTGGTTGATGATTGCTCATTTGACAATTCCTGCATGGTTGCAAAAAAGTATCCTGTACAATTGTATAGTTTATCAGTACATGTAGGCAAAGGGGCCGGGTTGCGGGCAGGATTTGCTAAAGCTAAAGGCGACTTTATTGTAACTATTGACTCGGATGGTTCACATCTTCCCGAAGAGTTGCCAAGACTACTTTACCCCGTTTTAAACAACAAAGCAGACCTTGTTATTGGTTCACGGTATCTACTACAACAAAAAAAAGTTACTGCTAAGAAACTAAATGTGTTTGGAGTTAAAATTTTTAATTCAATTATTCAAATGTTTGCAGGTGTTTATGTTACTGACTCCCAGTCAGGCTACAGGGTGATGAAAAAAGAAGTTCTTGATATTCAACATTTAAAATCATGCGGGTATGAAATTGAAACAGAGATGTTAGTAAAGACTGCAAAGAGCCATTATCGCGTGTTTGAAGTGCCGATAAGTTTTGAACAACGCACTTATGGCGTATCAGGCATTGACTATTTACATGATTTTTTTAGAATATTTGTCTCAATAATTTCAGCACGATTACGGAGAGTGTAAACTTGTCTGACGGTTTACCTAAAGTATCAATAATTGTATCTTCAATGAATAATGAGGAGACAATTGAAGAATGCTTACAAGCGTTATTGACCCAAGATTACCCACAGGATCACTTAGAAATTATTTTAGTAGACGGCGGCTCAAAAGATAAAACAGCTCAAATCGCCAAAAAATATCCGATTAAAATTTATCAAACTGCCTTAAATTGCCCTGCAGCATATAATTATGCACAAAAAATTGCACGCTACCCAATTTTAGGGTTTGTAGATTCAGATGCTAAAGTTGAAAAAAACTGGTTAAGAAAACTGGTAACTCGTATAGACGAAACAAATGTTGCAGGAGCCAGTGGAGCTATTGACACATGGAATACAGATAACCCATGGGCAAGAAGCATTGGATATGAACTAAAAACACGCTATCGACGTATTGGCAAATACACTAAACGCATAGCAACCATGAATTTATTACTTAAAAAATCAGTTCTAGAAGAGATAGGAGGTTGGGCAGAAGACATGCCAAGCCAGTATGACACAGAATTCGGCTACAGATTAACTTTAAAAGGATACAAAATCGCTTACGAACCCTCCTCAATATGTTATCATTTTAATCGTTCCACTCTTCAAAAATTTTACCAGCAACAACTCCAGTACGGCAAAAACACATTACGACTATACTTTAAATATGGCAACTTAGCACGAGGTGATGAAATCACTGATGCAGGTATGAACATTCAACCAATTTGGCTTTTAGCAATTGTAAGTAGCTTCTTATTAGGTATAGCACCATTTCTACGATCACTATGGTACTTGACAGGTGTTCTATGTCTAACATTATTTGCCTACTACACGTATTTAGCAGGAAAAACCGCTGTTGAATTCAAAGACAAAACCGCAATACGACTTATCTTGCTCTACTATGTACGTTCTGTTGCATGGTTTAATGGCGCCATAATCACCACCATAACATATCTTAGAGGTAAACTTGGATGAAAAACCAAAACATTTGCTTTATCTCACCTGAATATTGGCCACTTGCCGGTGGCACAGGAGCCTACATTTATTATCTCTCCAATGAATTAATGAAAAACGGCTACAACATCAACATTGTAACAGGCTCAAATCAAAATCTTGACGTGCAAATAAGTAACCAACTTAAAGTATACTTCCAAAAAATTCCAAAAATGCCCATTATAAAATCATTCATGTTAGCAGAAGCCAGCTACCGAAAACTTAACAGCATCCGCAACTCCGTAAATATTGACATCACTCATCCACAGTTACCGTTAACCCCAAGTTTTGCTGTCCCACCACACTTTGGAAAAAACCTCGTCTGCACAGTTCACTCCACCTGGAAGGGGGAAGCAGAAGCCATAAGTGGAGAACCATATAGTCGATTAAACGCAAATGAAAAATTTCTTGTCAGTTTTAACTGGTTTTTACGCTTCTTTGAGGTGGGGATGATTAAACGTGCCAACCGTGTTATAGCTGTAAGTAACTTTACACGCCAAGAACTAAAAAAATACTACAATATACCTGAAAACCGCATCCAAGTTATACACAATGGAGTGGATACACACAAGTTTCAACCTGCGGAGGATAAACAAAAAATAAAGGCTGAACTTGGATTAAATCCAGAAGACACTATAATTCTGTCAGTAGGCAGATTATACGCTAGAAAGGGCCTTTTTACATTAATTGAAGCCATGCCAGCAGTGGTTAAACATTTTAAACACGCCAAATTTGTCATCAGTGGCAAAGGCCAAAGTGATGAGATGGCAAAACTTTATGCCCACGCTGAACGTTTAGGCGTCAAAAACAACATAATTTTTACGGGTTACTACCCTGACAAAAAGTTGCCTAAACTTTACCAATCAGCAGACGCTTTTGCATTTTCAACTTTCTATGAGCACCACCCATTTGCAGTACTTGAAGCACTTGCAACTGGATTACCAGTGGTGACAACAACTGTGGGAGGAATTGCTGAAACAATTGAAACAGGCAAAAACGGTTTGTTAGTTAATCCTGCTGATTCAAAACAGTTTTCTGATGCCCTTTTGTATTTACTTGAACACCAAGCGGAAGCCACTGAAATGGGTATAAAAGCGCGCAAAACTATTGTTAAACAATATGACTGGAGCACTTTAGTGAAAGAAACCATGCGAGTCTATGAAAAAGTTTCTACATAGTTTTGAGCAAATATCAATTATGTTTCTTTAGCAGGTTTGCCGCGATAAGTTAGGGTGATTTTTTGAAAGAGCCGCACTATGTCTAAGGAGCAGAAGAGCATTTTTGTGAGATACTCATGCTGGTAGATAATTATCTGGGCTTTAACGGGCAAATCGATGCGTGGAGGTTCAAAATAGTGAGCAATCGTTGAAACAGGCACCCCTTCTTCTTTTATGTGGTTTTCTTGCAGCCCAGTTTTTCTGGCAATATATGTTAGGTAGGTGTTTTTCCAGTTGAGTTTCATGATTTTTGTTGCTATGATGTCTAATGCTAAAGCATCAGTACTGGTTAACATGAGATTCATGTGAACGGGTTTACCTTTGGTTGGTCCATTGCCCTCAATACCTGTGCGTGCATCCATAATTGTTAGAGCTGGCTTAAACAATGTGTACAAATGATAGAAAACCTCAGGCAAGTACGGATGTAGATAAATACGTTTGTTGCTAGGTATGCATCCAAACAGGTTTTTAATTGCACCACTGTAAGTCATGAATTCATGAGTTTTCATCAAAGGCAAATCGATTACCGCATTAGCATCCATAAGGGTTTTTGGCAAAAATAATCGTTTTACAGAGGTGCTACTGCCAAATTTTACTTCAACTATTTTGTCCTCTGAGAGGTTAATTACGGTTCCACCTGCTTTTTCAACAGCTTTTTGCATACCTGTTTTATTAAAAGCTGTCCAGCATGGGTAATTAAAACCGTTAGATTCACCCACTATAACTTCACTGTTTTGATTGCGTAACAGCCCTATTAACTCGCTAGTTAATTCGGGGTCTGTAACTACACCTGGCAGATATTCGGGGTGGCTCAAGTTTGGTTTAATAAAAATCCGTTTTTTACCCCGCAAATTAGTGTTAGTAACAGCTTCTTTTAAGATATCACTTATAGAAGTGTCTTTTGTGCGGTAAATTTTGACTGGAATTGCAGTTTTTGGTGTCATCGGTTTTTTTCTCCCATAATACAACCTGGATCACCGCTAAGAGTATCACCGTTATGGTATGCAGCTGAACGTGCTCTGCAACCTCCACAGATGTATTTGTATGCACATTTACTACATGAGCCTTTGAGGTTAGAACGGTTACGAAAAGCATTAAATAGTGAGGCGTTAAGCCAAATGTCTTTGAATGTTTGAGTTTTTAGATTGCCAACGTTTACGGGTAAAAATACGCAGGGACGTACATCACCTTGGGGAGAAATTGAACAATATAGTCGCCCTGCACCACAACCACCGATAAACTCACCTAGAGGTACAGCTTTTTTGGTTACTTTTACAGTTTGCATATGTGCTAAAGCTAGGGTAACCTCGCCTGTACCTGAGAAACCTTGACACTGTGCTGCAACACGAGCCAATTGTGGCGCGGTAGCTAAAATTGTGGTTTTACATCCCGCAGACATACGATTTAGCAGATACCTTAAAACTTGTTCACGTTCTTGAGGGGAAAGATCTTGATCTGCATGATTTTTACCGCGACCAGCAGGAATGAAATTGAAATAAGTAAAACGTTCTACCTCCAACTGTTCAGCTAAATCAATAACACCAGGTAATTCGGACAAGTTGTTTTTACCCACTGTGGTAGCTATACAGGTACAAATGTCAGCCTCAACACAGTTTTTAAGACCAACGATTGCTTTTTCGAATGCGCCATTGATACCACGAAAATCATCATGTGTTTTAGCAGTAGCACCATCGATGCTTATGTCTACATAGTTAACTTTGGCTTCTTTGAGTTTTTGCACGTTTTCTTTAGTAAGTAAAGTACCATTTGATGCAAGAGACACATATAAACCACGATCGGATGCGTAACGAGCCACTTCAAAAAAATCTCCACGGAATAGGGGTTCTCCACCACTAAAGGCCAAAGCAGTAACGTGTGCATCAGCAAGTTGATCCACGACGACTAATGCTTGCGAAGTGGTTAACTCTTCTTCCACAATTTCACCGCTATTTGAGTAACAGTGTTTACAGCGAAGATTACATTTATGTGTGAAATCCCAAACTACTAGAAAAGGGGCACCAAGAGCCATAGGTTTTCTAATGCCAAAATGTTCAAAAGATTCAACTAGGTTGAGCACGGCGTTTCTAGCGTATTTGTCAGTCAATAATTGTTCCACTTTCGCACGTTTAAAACCAAGAGCTTTACGAAGAAACTCTATCCAAAACGCAATAATTTGATTATAAATAGAACTACAGTCTTTACAATGATTACTGGATTTTTTGCCATAATCATCCAACGCTGCTTCAAGAACTGTACGGCCACATGTATCACATTTACGGAGAGACAGCTGAAGCATCTTTTTGGTCATAGGCATACTGACCAGGGCATTCCAGAAAGTGTCATGACTAAGTATACTCATGTGGATGTTCTCCTAACACAAAATAGTATGACAGAGGTGTTAAATATTTCCCTAAATACATCATCGCAGTTACTTACAGTTTTGACGCTGAAAACAGCTATGCCCAAAAGTCCCTATAGGTTTATCCAATGAGTTTTCTTAGTCCAGGTATTTTTTTGAGGGGCACAATAATGATTAAACAAATCGTAAGTGTTACAGCTGCAGCAAGAGGTACACTGAGAATAGGGTCAAAAGTACGACCAGTTAGCACAAAACCAAAGAACCCATGTGCAAGCAAATAAACAATTATCATATGCATCAAGTAAATTGGCAGGGTATTTTCACTGATTACATGCATTATACGATGTGCCCATGAAGGTTTTTCTATTTGAGAGATATTTTGGGGTTTTGCATAACTGTTTAACAACATAAAAAGGGATAATGTAGCTAAAATCATAGTTGGACTACTGTTTCCTTGGAAAAAGAACACTGCATCACCGCCACTACCACCATCTACGAGAAAAGTTGCAAGGGCAGTTAAAGCAAAACCTGAAACGGTAAGAACAGCAAGAATCCAGCGACGAATCTGAATCTTAACAAGATAAGCACCTATCACAAAATAACCAACACACAAGGGGATTAGAAAAACAATGCCATCAAAATAGATTTGCCAACCGCTTACAAATTCTATTAGCGGTGATAGGACAAGACCTATGAGCCACAGACATGTGAAATATTTATAGAGTTTATCAGTAAAATGGGCAAGCATAATCCGCAATAGTGGAGTTATAAGGTAAAGACCAAATAACATGTAAAGATACCAAAATGTAGGATAAGGCCCTCTTAAAACGCCATTTATGATAAAATTTTGTGTAGCGAATTGGGTTTCAACGTAAAACGTCCAGAGAAAGAAAACAGCACCCCAAAAGAGAAAGGGAATACCAATACGGGTAAAACGTTTCTTAAAAAAAGTAGAAATATCTTCGTCTTTTTTGGATGAGCCCAACAATAATGCACCGGACAACATAATAAAAAAAGGCACGCCCATCCTGCTTATGATTGAATAAATATCAACTACTATCAACCAATGCAAGACACCTATGTCATTCACGGATTGGGTAATTAAATCGTTAACGTGAAGCAGAAGCACCGCAGATATCGCTACCACACGAATTAAATCTACATGTATGGTAGACGCGCCATTCTGCTTGTTCATCAACTAATAAACTCCCAGTAGATATAGGTGATTTATAAAATTATATCTTGCGGAAACACTGCATAACAAACAGCACAAAAAAGATTATATGTAAATACAACTTTTTTTCTTTTCCCATTTTTCCACCTATAACTATTTTTACAATTTTTCTATTTACACTAAAAGTTTGCTAAAAAATTACACATCATTGTGTTAAGTATTTACTTTTTGCACAATCGAGTATAACAAAGCAATTTGTAAAGGATACACATCACAATGAACCATATAAAACACTGTCTAAATTTGGGAAATGGAATTTTTACTGTAAGGGTTAAATATTCACGTTGAGTATATAGTAAATAGGTTGTTCTCTAATCGGAAGTTGTGATTTCTCTTGAGGCGTGAAATTTGAGTGCTGAAGAAGACATCTCTCGTGTAAGAATAAAGTTCATTCTGGAAAATATAGGTGAAGCCGAAGGTGAACTAGTCAGGTTTAAAGCGCCAAGAACTGTAGACATTATTGTTCATAGGCTTCCAATTGCAGGCAGAATTGCTCTCTACAAAGAAGAAATTTATTTTGAAATTCCCATCAAGATGGGGGAGGAAAAAGCTAAGTCAACCGTTGAAACGGGCACTATTGCTTTTTGGCCAATGAGCAGTGCGTTATGCGTATTTTATGGCAAATCTCAACCCTACAGTCCTGTAAGTGTTCTTGGGAAAATCACTAAAAATCTCGACTTGTTCAAAAACGCCAAAAGTGGAACAACCATAAAAGTAGAGTTGTTGTCAAACGTAAAAACGGAAGAACCACTTCTTCAGAAAGATAAAGAACTTTCAGACCATAAATCAATTAACCGTTGACATTCTTGTACCACGTTGGAATCAGCAGTTTTTTCTTTTAGTGTTTGCAGGAACTCGACACGTTTTATTATGGAACGTTTTTCAGCATTTCCACCATAGTAAAGTTCCCCGTCAAGATATTCTTTCATGCTGTAGGCTTTCTGAACCAATAAACTAGCTGCATCTACAGAGTTTTCCACAGCATACTGATTTGCCCAAATTGAAATTTCTGTTTCTCTTAACTGTGTTAAACCATCGATTTCAATTATTTCTTTAATGTATGTTCTAAAAAAGTCATAGTACCCAGCAGTTTTTATATAATCCAAGGCTTGATTAACTTTGATTTTAAAATCATCCACGCCCTCAACGGATATTAGGTTGTGCTTATAGCCTTGGTTTATTAGTTCTTTAGCAGCACATATCTCTTTAGTCGTATACAGTCTTTGAGGAAAAACCATAAGATAACTACCTCTATGTTGTTTATATGCAAAAATAACTATGGATGTTAAAATTTCGCAGTTTTTAGGCTGCGGCTTTGTAGATTTTTAGGCTGTGACTGCCAGAGACAAGCTGTATTTGACCAGTTGCTTCAAGTTGCTCTAGAAAGTCTTTAGCTGCACTGATACGTACACCAAAACGGGTAGCAATAACGTAAGGTGTTAAGACCCCCATTTTTTTAACTTCAGAGACAATTTTTTGGTCTTTAACGTCGGGAGGCAGAATTGCTAACTGCTTCTTTTCACGTGGTGGACCTGCTTTATCTTTCTTTTTCGCATCTTTTGCAGCTTTGTCTTCGTCAGATTTCACTTGCTGCTTTTCCATCTGTTTAATGCCGAGCTTCTTTTTTCCGCCCATTACTTTTTCACCAATTAATTTGAGTATTTCTTTATGTCTAGAACGGCTGAGTTATTTCAACCTTATGCTGCTCTTTCCATTCTTTGAGTGGAACGCCAAGTTTTTTTTCTACTTCCTGTCGGTGAATTGAGTTCATAGTGCAAAAAGGTATGATTCTGCCGTCTGGAACTGCATAGTGAATTAGACATTGCTCAACGCGTTCGAGATCAAAATTGTATGGATCCATGAAATGCATTGATGCAAGCAACAAGGATTTGCGTTGCAATTCGCCAAGAGATTTATAGTCACCTTTTGTGATAACCCCCAGCACGTATTTACGTAGAAAACCAAATTTGACGTAACGTATAGCACCAGCTAAACGGAGTTTAGCTTCAGTTTTGTTACCCTTTGAGGCAAGTTCATAAACTTTGGACATGACTCCAACAAATTTGTCAACGTTAGCCAATTGGGTAATTGGCGTAATTTTACCGTCTTCAATTAACAGGTAAGTGGCCATGCCACAGTGTGGATGAGCAGTGAATTCAATGAATCTGCGGTCTTTTAACGCCCCTACAGCTTTTGCTATTGGAGCAACTGTAGGTACGGGGTAGAAGTCTGAGGCTTTGATAGTCCCGTTTGTTTGCTCTTCGACATTTTTCATAAAGTCCGTTATGGTGATGCGCATTTTTTCACGGTCTTGTTGGGGTAAGCGCCCACAGAGACTAACTGGTTGAACATTTATGCATCGGATAACGTCAAAGTTTTTGGCGGCAAAATTGATGATATCACCAAGTTGGTTATCATTTACATCTTTAACTAAGGTGACGACGAGAACAACACTGGTAAGTCCAGCTTTTCGAAGGTTTTCGATAGCCTTCATTTTTATGTAAAGAAGGTCTATTCCTCGGATAAACTTGTAAACCTCAGAGGTTAAACCGTCAAACTGTAGATAAATTGTGCTTGCACCGGCATCTTTTAACTCTTTGGCGTACTCTACGCTCTGGGAAATGCGCAGACCGTTAGTGTTTACCTCTACATGACTGAAACCAAGTTCTTTGGCTTTGCGTATAAAGTCCGGTAGTTCTTTTCGAATTGTTGGCTCACCGCCTGAAAACTGCAAGGCAGCAGCAGGAACGGGTTTGTTGGCACGCAGATTTTCAAGCATACCGTAAACCTGTTCTTTTGTTGGTTCATACACGTAACCAGCTGCGGTAGCGTTTGCAAAACAGACAGGACAGGTCAAATTACATCTGTTAGTGACATCTATTATTGCAAGGGCAGTATGTGACTTATGTTGTGGGCAGATCCCACAGTCGAGCGGGCAACCTTCCTTTTTCTCGGTACGGGGGTTAGAGATCCCTTCGCCACCGAATCGAAGCTTTTCTGCGCGCACATAATGGCCATAATCCGACCAATAAAGTTCATTAAAGGATCCATGTTCTGGACAAGTCTTTTTGATGAAAACTTTTCCATCTTCTTCACAGATTATTGCATCAAGCGCCTTTAGGCATTCAGGACAGATGCTTCGAGTAGTTTTGATGATGTTATTCATTTCAAATATGCCTTCTTACGTGTAAGCATTTGTTAAAGTACTTAAGAAGCAAAAATTACAATAATAATGTTTCCAGAAGTTTCCTATGGTGATTGAGGGGAAAACATGCTAATTAATGAGAACACAAGAACCACACTACATGAAATGGGTTTAAACACCTATGAAATTGATACCTACATCGCACTGCTTGAGGGGGGCAAAATGACTGCTATGGAGAGCAGTGAAAAAGCTCAAGTGCCATACAGCAAAATCTATGAAGTCCTCAACAGTCTAAAAGAGAAAGGCTGGATTAAAAGCGGAGAGAGTCGCCCAACTAAATACTACCCAGTACCACCATTAGAAGCCACACGATTTACCAAACTACAACTTGAAGACAAATACACTATTTGGGAAAACACCGTTACCGAAGACCTACAACCCTTATATGAACAAAAAGAAATTGTTGAACGCCCCGAAATGTTAATTCTCCGAGGACAACAAGCAGTTTTAGCCAAACTAGATGAAATGCTAAAAATGGCATCCAAAGAAATAGTGGTGGCAGCCCCAAAATTCGCCAAATCCATAATCACCATAGCAGATCCGTGGTTTAACAACCTAAAGAAAAACATCAACATACAACTCATGATAACAGGCACCACAGAAGACGGCAAACTTTTCAAACATTCAGGCATAAGTGAAATACGACTACGTGATCACATGTTTGGCGGGGGCATCATCGTAGATGGCAAAGAAGCCATGCTCTTCCTAGGAGACGACAAACCAACCCTTGTAATTTGGAGCGCTCATATAGGCATAGTAAGCTTTGCACGAGAATACTTTCAATTCCTATGGAACACCTCCACAACATTCTCCTAACCTGCACAACAGATAGCGTAAATATTTTGCAATCAAAAAGGGTTAGAAAACAAATAAAGTAAAATTTTTTGAAAATTTAAAAATAAAAAGAAAAGTTGGGTTTATGGTTGCCATTTGTCAGTGAGATATTTTGCTATCTCGCTGCTGTCGCGTGGACCGACTAGGACTTGCCATCCGCTGAGTTCTTCGATTTCGCCGCTGATGCGTGATGCTTTGCCTGGAATGATGAGTTTGCGGTGTGTTACTTTGTTTTCTATACCAGTTGCTTTGATTGCGTCTGCGACTTTTTCTGCTGTTAGTTTGCGTCCTGCGACACCGCTGTCAATTGCGCTACCTTCGGCATCTACTATGAGCAGGTATGCGTTAATTTTGCTGCTTTCGAGGTCTGCTGCGACTGTGTAGTAGGTTAGTGCAAAGTTTGATGTGAAGAACACTGGAGAGGTTTCGTTTGGTGTGCCAAATGTTTTGAGTTCTGTTGCGACTGCGACTGGTTTGCGTGGGTCAGTGTATATGTTTTGACGTAGGATAACGTTTGGTAGTTGTACCCATCCTTCTGTGCTGTGAAGTATGATTATGTCTGTAAATCGGGTAATGAGCATGCCTGCTACGTATGCTTCACGCCATCTGACTAAGTCATCGGCTAAGTCACCTTTGTTTGCCCATATGCCTAAAGGTAAACCGAGTAGGGGCAATCCAGCTAGTTCGTTGCCTACTTTTGTTGCTGCGCGTCTGAGCATTGTAAAATTATTTAATGTATCGGATAGATCGTCGTTGAAAAATGTTCCCGGATCAAGAACTATGTCTTGAACTCCATAAACTTGGAGTGTTTTTGCAAGTGTGACAAGGCCGTTTAAGTCATTTGGTGCAGAAGCGACAAGTGGACAGTTGTACATTAGGGCTAATTCGGCCATTTCTTTCCAGTTGGTCAGGGTTGCAGCATAGAGTAGTGGACGTGCTTTCGGTATTACCATGATACCTGCTTCAAGAACTGAAGAGTTCAAAGCACACAAGATTAATGGCAAATTAGTTGTTTCTGAGACTTTTTTGACACAGTTTTTGAATTTGTCAGCATTGCCAGATGTTGAACGGACGGCAATCAAGTCAAGTTTTAGTGTGTTGCCGATGTACTCATAGCTAAAGCTCTCAGTGCTTTTTATGCGACTAACTATCTCTGCTTCAGTCATTTCGTCAGTTACGTCAATAGCAACGGCAGTTGGGTTGAAATATGTGAACTCATGACGGTACATGACAAGCTTTCCACCAACTTTGCAGGCTTTATCGCCGACACCTATTGTGACCTCTCTTACTGGAGGTTTAAGCAGGTCGTGTAATATGTTAAAGTTCTTTGTGTGCTCGGGTTTTTGCAAGGGTGTGCATTGGTCAATGTTTGCTTCACGTGCAACAACTTTGGTTGCAAATGCCATACAGTTTTCTTGATTACATTCTTTGCAATTGGTTTTTGGGAGCAGTTTGTAAATGTCTATTGGGCTTAATTCTTTCTTTGCAGCTTTTTGACTCATACTCTTTTTCCTCCAGTTTAAATTTTGGCTGAAACCCAGTCTAAGTATTTGCTGGGATCAGCTTTTTTGCCGCTAGATAAGTTGTTGATGACGTCTTTGAGGGTTTTAACTGCAGCGGGGTGGATCATCATGAATATGTCTACACCTGAAAGCAGCAGAGTTAATGCAGTGGTTACTTCCCACAATGGGCCTCTTAGTTCGCGTGGTTCCCATTTGTCATCCATTTTCAGCCAAGCTTCGCGTGCAGCCCAAGCGTTGGTTGTTCCAGAGGACATTGGATGTGCAAGTTCACCATCGCCTAATAAGCCAGATAATCTTGCGCGTTCCATGTTAGTGAAAGCGTAATCTAAACCGTAGCCTAAGGCTGCAGTGGATAAGTCCATAACGATGTCTTCCTTGCCAAGGTAATCGTAGAGTTTACGGTTTAGTTCTCTTGCCATGTTTAAGTCCATTGGAGTGAAAGCTAGAACGGCATGATTGTTTTTCTTTGCAAGTTTTGAAATATTTTCAATATTCATGTCGCGTGTAAATGAACTAAGTAGGAATCTCTCATTTGGGAATGCTTGAGATACTTCTTCAAACAGTGCAGTATCTTTTTCTGGGTCACCGCATCCGCCAATTACAAGGGGTACATCAACTGCTTGCAATACGTCTTCGATTGTTTTTAGTGTCGATTTTGCTGGAGCATCTTTGAGCAAGGGATCAATACTGATCAAGTGTACGGTAACCATGTCTGCACCGAATTTTTCTACAGCAAGTTTTGCCCAAGCTGCCGGATCGCCCATAACTTCTTTTACGTGCATCTTTACAGCCTTTGACAGGGGCACTTCCATGTCGAAAACGTCTAAGGTGACAACAGGTTTATGGATTATAGGACTCTCAAAAGTGTAGAAAGCAGGGGCTTTTTCGCCACCGAGAGTAAGACTTCTTCCACGAGTACCGCCTTCACTTTTTGTTGCACCAAGCTTTACTTCAACAATATCGCTTGAGTATTTTTCAATTGGAGGAGTAAATGTTTGTTGCAATAGAGCAGTGGGTTTTGTTGGAATTGCACGAGGAAATTTAAGTCCCGGTATGCCTGCAACGCCACCATCAACTCTTAGTTCCAAATTTTTAGCTTCCAGCTGGAAATCGTGTAATTCGAGGTTCTGGAACTTTTCAAGAAGTGCCAGTAACTCAGTTACTTCTATTCCAGCGTTTTTATCGTCCTTTGTGGTTGCCAAAGTGCTCACCGTTTTTCTGCTTTAGATTCGTCTTTTTTGATTACAACTTTTGAGGCATATATTTTAGCATCAGTTAGGATAATTCTGAATCCGCCTGCAGATATTGGCAAAGTTGATGCAGTCATAACTGGCGCTATTTCATCTTCTGCGGTTGGCACAACAGCTTCTTCTACAACCCATTTTGCAACTATTGGATGGTTCTTATCTTTGAGGAATGCTTTAAGATCATCAATGCTTTTTGCATCGTCTTCAGTTGCAATTTTATCAACTATGTCGTTTGGCATGAAGTCCTTGACTTTTTCTTTGACTTCTTTTGGCACCCAAACAACTCTGTTCCATCCGCCATCAGCTGCGAAAAATTTGCTACTGCGCATGTACTCAAGTGACATACCATGGAATCCGTCGATTTGACGACCACCTGCAGTTGAATCGGCTAAAGTGCTAAAGGGCAAACCGTTGACTGTTGCGCCTTTAAAGTTCCTTTGTACGATACCAAACCCGTCAACTTCGGGGATGTAGAAAGTTACTGCTTCAAAGCATCCGCATGAAGTGTGAGGATGGTCAAATGCTGTGTATAGCCAGACCTTGGTAACTTCACCCATACTGCGTTTCTTTGCAACTTCGTTGATTCCACTGAATTCACCTTTTTCTTCGTTGAGAATGTCACCTCGGGGAATTGCAAAGATTGGCCCTTTGGGATCAATACTTGCTGAGGCTTTGCCGTCAAACCAGCTGATGGCACCACAGTTACTGTATCTTTGCGGTGTAATGACACAGACGTGACTTGGTGCAAATGATTGGCAGAGAACACACCCATAGAATGTGTCTACTTCACTGTCTTTTAGACCTCTAGCTTTTGCATCACGTGCTTCGTATGATGCTAGAGCATCTGCGTAGAGAGAGTCAATTTTTGAGGCATCAGTTATAAAAGTGATCTGCAGTTTTTCAATTATTGGCAGTTCATTCTTAAATAGACGGTAAAGAACTTTGCCAATGATTTCAAAGCTGTTTAAACCTTTTTGGAACGACTTTTTGCCAAGTCGCATCCAGATGTCGTATCTCTGGTTTAAATGCATGAACCCTTCGATATAATTTAGATAGCCGTGTAGACGTCTCTCAATAACACCTTCAAGACCAGCGTCAAGTTGTGCACCAGCAGCTTCGATTAAAATGCCTAACGGGTATGCACCACCTTCTTTAAGGTCTTTTAGATCTGGACCTGCAACAAAAACTTTACCGTCCTCAATCTGATCCATTGATTTAACTTTTGCTATTTCGAATTTTTTGTCGACTGTCGGACCGCCGAGTTCGACTTGTAGGTCATTTCGTCGGATACGTTCGCCTTCAAATATTACGCCAACTTCTACAGGTATATCTTTAAACATTGACATTTCTTTAATTTCCTCCAAATTTAAGAGTCATTACTTTAAGGTTATTTGCCCAATCTTCAAGGCTGGCATTTGGAAATGACCAGCTTGCATGGACATGGAACAGATTATCCAGAGTCATGGTTTTGAGTGTGGGTGCAAAATGCTTTAACCTTGAGAGAATTAATGCTTGCAAATAGTAGGGCATACCAACCATGATAACAAGGTCTGGATGACCCTTGCCGTCAAGCCCCAACCATGATGGATCTCCAACGCGTTGACCGATTTCCATTGCATTCATAAATGCTGCTGGTTGGTATCCGCGTTTTACGAATTCACCTACCATATGTGCTGTTGCGACTACAGGAACTTTACTTGCGTTTGCAAGTTCAATTATGAAGTCAATTGCTGGGCGACCTTCCATGCACCTCTCAGTCAAATTGCTTCCTGCAATAATAATGGGGTGAGCGGCTCTTTGGATCATTGCAACCGCAATTTCAGGTTTTTGTATTGGATTTGCTTTTTTAGTTGCAGCTATTTCTGCACATTGCCATGGTTCACAGGACATATTTTTTCCTCCGTTTATTCCTTCATTTTTCGGACCATTCGTGGAAGTAAAGTTGGGTCCGGAATTGTTGTTTCTTTCCAATTATTTTCTTCAAGAATCTTTTGGATTTCGTCTTTCATTGTGATGGGAATATCTGCAGGTGTTCGGATGAACAGATGTATATCATCTGGCATTACACCCATGTACCGTTTGTGCAAGTCTATGTAGTGGCTGAGTTTTCCTGCACGACCCTTCCAAGTATCGTTAGGTCTCATAACGAGTTTTGAGATTTTAACGATACACTCTTCCTTAGTTTCCATTACAGAGAAGAGATGTTCGGGTGTTGGACCGACATTGACTATGTCGCCTGTGCGTGCATCAATAACATTCCAGTTTTCAGGATTGTCTTTTCGACCTAAGAGTACATTACGGTATTTGCTTCCGTGTGGACCAACTACTACAGGAACGCCTAAACGCCAGAAACCTGCAGCGATTGCGGCTGCTTTCTGAGAATATGCACCCCAAGCTAAACCGACTGCACCTAGACGGTTGTGGATGTAATCGGCGATTTCTTCATAGTTTCCTCTTAGATTACGTTTTGCAAAGATATTTGCTACTTTGATGGCTGCGCCTGCAATATGACTGTTTGCAACACATGAACCGACGTTAAGAACCCCTCCAGCTTCGAAGCCGCCAGGGAATTCTTCATATATAGTTTTGCCTTCACTGTTACGATAGCTACCTGCAGCCATTGCGGCACATCCAGATACTGCAACGATATATCTTCTGCTGGCAAATTCTCGTACAATGTCGTAAACATCTTTGCCACCTTTTGGATAGTTACTACAACCGACAAGTGCAATGATACCTGGAATCTCACCGAGAACAATTGGGCCACCGACACTGCGAATTTCAACATCTGAAACTGCGCCTCTACCACTTCGGCATAGATTGTCTTCAGCATACATCGCTTTTTCGCCGGCTTTAACGATGAGACTGTGTATTACAATATTTTTTGGACATGCTTGTTCACATCTGCCACAGCCAATACAGACTTCATAGAGATCGATTAGTTTTGATAGATCACCTGTAGCTGCAGCTTTTAACGCTGCTGGAACGGCATAATCCTGTGGACAATTGCGTTGACATTGATTGCATTGTGTGCAAGTTTTTGCAGATGCAACAATTTCTTCCTCTGTTGGAAGAACATTTTTGCGCTTACGCATTGGAGCAACCTTCATGGCAACACGTACAGCTACTTCACCGACTTTATCAGGGTTGAGAATTAGTACACCTGAAACTCTGCCACTGACAAGATCGTCAACAATTGCGTCTGTTGGATCGTTTGTACGATTCTTGAACCCAACACAGTTCTTTTCTGAAGCTGCAATAACTGGCGAGTTAACCTTTGCTGCTTCATCAGCAACATCTGTTCGGACACATTGCTCGTCAAGTACAACCACATCGGCCAAACCTGCACGAATGAATCTAAGTTCCCAGCTAATCGGGCCGACTATTCTACCACGACTGTAATACCGTGTTATGTCATGAGCCGTGCAACATAAACCAACTACTTCGAGGTTATCATCAACTTTTTGCTCTTTTGCATAATCAATAATACCTATTGACGGAACAACATTGTGACCAATACACATGATGACTGGTTTTGTACGGTCAACACTACCAATACCAAGCTTTACAAGTGGGGCATCTGGATCTGCTTTTGGATAGTTAAATGCTGAAATTTGTGCGATATCACCTACTTCCATACCAATGTGGTCGCACATACCAACATGGAATGCTTTTGATCCAAAATCTAATGTATTTGCCTCTTGACCTGTATGAGTTGATGCGAGAATTTGAGTAATTTGTTCTTCAACGTATGCTAAAACATCGTCTAAGTCGCCAAGTGTTTCAGGTTTAATACCTGTTACAAGACGCGTAATTGGAGCTTCAACCTTGATGTTTAATCCTCCAACATCTAACGGGTATCTGCGACCATATTTTTCGATTAAGTGATGAACCAAGTGGCGTGAGTGGGCCGAGTGACATGCTGCACCAATGGAACAAGCGATCGTTACAATGCGTGCTGATTGTGCCGCTATATCCAATCCACACGCACCACGTTTTCCAGCTGTCAGATCACATTTACCAAAGGTACAAAGACAGCATAAATCGCAATCGGGTATGTAGAAGGATTGGTATTTATTGAGAAGTATTAAGTCCCAATTTCTTAGTGCAGTCACGGAGGGCATCGGAGTTGGCCCCATAGGCTCGTTGTAATTTTCGTTGACAACTTTGCCAATGGACAGCTCGAGATTTTTAACAAGACCACTATTGGTCTTCAGTTCATCTATTTTTATGTGAATGTTTTTGGCAGTCAATTTCTAACCTCTGTAAAGGTTTAGTTAGTAATCGCCGTTTACAATGTTTTTAAACGTTTGGGGATTATTTGCATAAAAGTCATGTTACACATAAAGAAGTAAAAAATTAATAAAAAATGAAGTAAAGTTTGCTAAATATAATTAAGAGTTTTTAGCACTTTTTTAACTGAAAGATATGCCTTATTGTCATTTGGCAAATCAATCAAAGACTGCCCGTTGAGTACATGATCATCCAACTGTGAGTCTTGAGCTATTTTTCCCAAATATGGAAACTTTAAAGCTGCCTCAGCCTGTTTTCCAAGCTCGTCAGGAAATCTGTAACCACCTATTATGTAAAAATTTTTGTATTGCATATCAACCTCTTGAATTATTCGAACCGCTCTTTGTACATGATCTTGAGACTTCTTTGAATGATCTAAAATATCAAAAATATCATCCACACTTGACGTTATACGTCTGTTTAGATTTTCAAGACCTGCAGGAGAGTCAATAAGTACATACTCATAGGTTTTCGTCAAATTTTCTAAAGCCCCTTTAAGGGCATTATTTGGCATACAATAGCAGCCTTCAATCCATTTTGTTCCAACACCTATAAAATCAAAATGTTGACCCTCATAAAGCCCATTCTCCCAAATGCGACTTTCAATACGCTGAGCAGGTGGAACACCAACTGTAGTTCCACCGCCTTCAATAAAGGTGCTAACAACCAGATCAGCAATTGTAGATTTACCTTCTTTTTTTAGGTCAATGCCCACCATCTCAGCAAGGTTTTGATCAGGATCAGCATCAACCAGTAGTATAGGAGATTTACCTTCTTCAACAAAAGCTTTAGCCATTAAAGCGGTAAAACTAGATTTCCCTGTACCACCACGACCAACTGTGACAAGCGTTTTCATTTCAAAAAACCTCTTAAACAATCTCCATTTTTTTAAGTAGGAACTCACATATATGGTCTATGGTCTTCACGGAGGAAAACTCTTTGTTTGACAGAGGTGTCTTACCCATCATGTCAGACTCCGTAATTTTTGTGTCAAAAGAAATAAAATCCAGCACCTGTAAACCATTTTTATCAGCAAAACTTTGAATAGCAACTCTCTGTTCATCACTCATGACACGATTTCCAACTAGATAAAGTTGTTTCATTCCAGCCTCGGAAGCCAAATCGTGAATATGTTTTGCAATTTCTAACGATTTAAAATTAGAGTCCACAACAATAAGTAGCACATCAACTTGTCTTGCCGTGCCACGACCAATATGTTCTACTCCAGCTTCAAGATCCATTACCACAACCTCATCAGTTTCAACCACAAGATACCTCAATAAAGCACGAACAACTGCTGTCGGAGCACACATACACCCAGCACCCATAGAATGAACAGTTCCCATAACAACCAGATTTACACCCAAAGGAGTGGGAACAGAATAATCACGAACTATATCATCAACTCGAAAATTTAGGTTGTAAATACCGTTATAACCAGAATTAGTTTTTGACTCTACAAGCTCTTTATTATCAGATATGGGTTTTATTTTTCGTGCCTCCTCCGCAGTTAAACCCAAAGTTAAAGCCAAATTAGGAGAAGAATCAGCATCGATAGCTATTGTGTTATAGTTTCGTTCAGCAAAACCACGCGCTAATCCACCAGCAAGCAAGGTTTTACCTACGCCACCTTTACCAGAAACTGCAATTTTCATAACAAGTCACTATAAAAGAGTTCGGTTAGCAAATTAATTTACATTTCTCAAAGAAAAACCGATGTAGTAAGTAAATTCTGGCAGTGACCTAATTTAGGATATTTAATTTAGAGTAGAAAAATTCGTGCCAAGTCCACAAATGATCCGTTAAACCCTCAAGTTTTGCAGGAGAAGCCTTACGCTTAAACTCATTGATAAA
>WQYG01000003.1 GCA_009781395.1 Candidatus Bathycorpusculum sp.
ACTCTCAGACACACTAACACCAAAAGTCTGACCACCCACAACCTTCTGAGAAGCCAACACATCACCAGTACCCTGCTCCAAATAATTCACAACATACCCAAGATCATTACGAGCCGTATAATAAACTTCAATGATATTTTGATTTAGATCTGGTGAAATTTGCAAGGGTAAACCAACAACACGGTCAAATTCATAACCAGCGGGTAACTTGTCGGGGTAAGTAGAAATCACAGCTCCAACTGGTGCCGAACCAGAATGGCGTAAAAGAGGGTTAACAGTGCCATCACAATAATAGTTGACTGTGTAAGAAGCAGACCAACTTGCGTATAAATGTAGGTCGCCGTTAATTGCCTCATTAATATTTAATATAGTTCCAGATCCTGCTGGTGACCAACCGTTGAATACACAATCACCATAGGTTGGGGTGATTGGAGGGTTGGGTTGCATGTATATTATGTAGGGATTATCCTTACGGACGTAGCCTGTGAACCTAGGACTGTTAGGTTTGGTAGGTTCGTTGATAAACTGACCACCATTACCATAAAACTCTACGATATAATGTTGGTCTCTATCAATTGGGTTACCGTCTTTTAGCACTTTGTTGTTGCCATTGAATTTGCCTGTAGTTCCTATGTAAAACTGACCGTCGCCTAGGTTTTCAACATTGCTATTATGGCTGATTGTTCCATCAAGATATATAACACCATAATTACGAACATCATACGGTTGTCCTCCGTCAATTTTAAACACTACACCTACATCGATGTAAAGGTATACGTTTACAGGTATGGTAATGACACGGCCTGGAACATCTTGGCCGCGAATTTCAAATGAGTCGACAATATGTATATCGACTGCATCATATGGATTATTTTCAGCGTATTTTAGGGCTTGGGAAAGACCTGGCTGAAGATTTTCTGATCGATAACGCTCTATGGTCCAATTGTTAACGTCGTTCCACTGGGTAACTTTAAACAACAACGGTTCTGCTGCTGTAGCAACGTTGTTGCCGGTTAACATTAGAAATGGCCCTATGCTGAGCATTAGCACTAATGCTATGACAAATAGAATTCTTAAGGTGAATATTTGTTTGAATGATTTACAAGAGAGACCTTGTTTGTTTGCTTGCTTGTTTTGGACAGATTGGGCAAGGCTTCTTGTTGCTAGATTGCTAAACATAATTTTCACATTTTTTTAAGTAGCAAAGGGCATATATAGCGCTTATTACATTCAACATATCATGTCGCCCACAGAATTATATTACCTCAATTTCCGACGCCAAATTTCATACAATACAACACACGAACAAATATATCACCACACAAAATAATCAACAACACACAATAATTTAACCACACCACAACCAAACCCCCATACAACACCACAAACAAACACCACAAAATACTGCCGCTACATTACTAGCGCAACATCATTCACAACCCACCAAAAACCACATCAAACACGAATAGCGTAACAAAAATAATGCGCTTCACACAATAACTAATAAAGATACACCTCAAATAAATCCAATTTATGAAAAGATGACTGTCGTTATTGAAACTGTATTAAACATCAAAATTTTGCCTGAACATTTAAGCAAATTAATTAAAATCAAAAAAAAATAAAGTAAATTAGACGTTGGTTTTGTTTTTTATGGCTTGGGTGTACATGTTTGAGGCTGCACCCGCAATTAGGGCGCCTATGGGGTCATTTGTTAGGGGCCCAAGTTTTTTAAGTATGCCGGGTTTTGCTTGGTCGAAGCGGACGAATTCGAACATACCTTTTGCGCCAGCGATGTATGTTGCTATGGCTATTCCAAATAATTCATCTGCGACTAGGCCAGGTTTACCCATAAAGTATTCTATGCTTAAACCGGGGATTAGGCCTTTTTCTGCGTCTTCTTGCGCGTGGAAAGCTGCAGTTATTAAGGTTGCTATGTTTGGGTCGGAGAGGGCTGTTAAGAGTTCTTCTTCTAAAATTTTAGCGGCTTGTTGAGGGGTTTCAATGCCAGGGTGGGGTACATACATTTCAAGGGCAGTATCGATGAGATCTTGTAGAGTAATATTGTGTTGGTTAAGCCATTTTAACATCGGTAATTGTTGGTTGTTATTTGTCATAGAGTTACCTACTACTATCTGTTTTACTAAACAGTAGGTTGTTTTAAAGTTTATCAGTAACTAAGGTTTAAACTATAAATGACTCATCGAAAAATTTAAAAAAGAATTTGGAAAACAAAAGAAAGAAAAAGTTTGTTATTGTTTTTGAGTTAGAATTATATTGTTTAGGATGTTTTCGAAAATGAGTTTGCCATCACCGTAGGGGGTTGTGTGTGTTTTGGTTGTCCAGTCAGGTTCTTGCCACCAATACATTGCCCGCTCAGGGTGGGGCATTAAACCAAATATTGTACCTTCTTTGTTGCAGATACCGGCTATATCGTGGTATGCACCGTTAGGGTTAGCGGGGTAGGTTTGATTTGCGAAGGCGCCGTTTTCGTTGCAATACCGCAAGACGAGCATATCATTGTCCACTAGTTTTTGCAACAAACTTTTTTCTTTTCCCGGGGGGAAGAGGAAACAGCCTTCGCTGTGAGCTATAGGGATTTTTAGAATTTTATCTTGGGGAATTTGGTTTGTGAATAAACAGTTTCCTTTGTTTTCATTCTTTAAGTAGACCCATTGGCATTTGAAGCCTTGGGGGTTATTTGTGGTTAGAACTGCCTGAGGCTGTTGTTGACCAATACCCTCAAAACCAGGCAGCAGACCATATTCGATGAGGGTTTGAAAACCATTAGAGATGCCAAGGATAGGTCGATTTTCAGCTATGAACTGCTCTATTTGTTTGCCCAATTTTGCATACAGAGTTCGTGCAAAGACTACACCAGAGCGTATATGGTCACCAAAAGAGGAGCCGCCGGGAAAAACAAGCAGATTATAATCTAACAAACTGTCCTGTTTTACTAGTTCATTTACGTGTTTGATCTCTGTTTGGGCACCAAGCTCTTGAAAAGCACGTGCGGTTTCAACATCACAACTAGTTCCACCTACACGTATGATGCAAACTTTGATGTTTTTGTTTTTCATTTTTAAGCCTCCGCACTTAAGGTTTTCTTCCAAGCAGCACGTAGTTCTAAGAGAGGGGCATCAACTATTAGGTCATTGTTTAAACCGTGAATTTGTAATTCTTCAGTTTTTGTTGTCTCCCCAATTAGGGTACAACTATTTTTCATTAATGCCTCAAAATCATAACGGTCTTTGGGAGATACTTCAATTAAAAGACGACTATTAGATTCAGAGAACAGCAAGAAATCATTTCGCTTAATTGCCTTGTTAGATATTGCCTTTAAATCAAGAGTTAGACCAATGTTGCCTGCAAAAGCCATTTCTGCAGCCGCAACCGCTAAACCACCGTCTGATAGATCATGACAAGATTTTACCATACCATACCCAATGGCTTTAGTTAAGTTATAGTAAGCCTTGCGTGCTTTAGAGGGCTGCACTTTGGGCACACTTACACCTATGTAACCATTGAGTTTATAGTACTCTGAACCACCTAGTTCAGGGTAGGTATTACCAAGCAGATAAAGCAGGTTTCCAGATGTTTTAAGATCCATTGAAACTGTTGAACGTATATCAGGAACAATACCTACAGCGGTAATTATCAAAGTAGGCGTAACAGGACCCATTTGAGATTCATTGTAAAGACTGTCTTTGCCTGAAATAAAAGGTGTCCGGTATGCCTTTGCTACATCATAACAAGCTTGACACGCACGCACCAAAGAACCCAAACGTTCAGGTTTTTCAGGATTACCCCAAATAAAATTGTCAAGCAAAGCAATTCTGCGTCCACCCACAGCCAAATTATTTCGAATTGCTTCATCAATAGCTGAAGCAGCCATCCAGTAGGGATCAATTTTACCATAATTAGGATTCACACCACAAGAAACTACAAGACCCTTCCAAGAATTATCAAGAGGCTTTAAAACAGCAGCATCATTTGGACCGGCATACTTACCTTGAAAAGGTTTAAGAACAGTATTACCTCTAACTTCATGATCATAAGTTCGAACCACACTTTCCTTGCTTGCAATATTTGGCATCCCAAGCAACTGCATTAGAGTTAAAGTAAGATCTACCGGTTCCGCAAACTCGGGCTCAGTAAACATACAAGGCGCAAGAGCAGCCTGCTTTGTAGCAATAGGAACATTAAATAAAAAACTCATATCCACATCTGCAACAAAAGAGCCTTGATAGACGATTTTTAACCGGCGCTCTTTAATTAATTGCCCAATTGCAGCCGCTTCCACTTCTTCTTGTTCAAAAACAGACAAAGCAGCTTCTAAATTTTCAGGAGGAACTATAAATAATTGACGTTCCTGAGATTCAGAAATGTAAATTTCCCAAGGAGCAAGCCCCAAATATTTTAGAGGAACCTTGGAAAGATCAACCGTTGCACCGCAAGCATAACGCTCAGCGGTTTCACCTACAGCAGAAGATAAACCACCACCACCTAAATCAGTTATAGCCGAAGCCAACCGCTGATCACGCAGGATCATAATTGCACGCCCAAGTTTTTCTTCTGCTAAAGGATTAGAAGTCTGTACAGCCGGATTATGAACTTCTCTAGATTTGTCAACCATTATCTCAGCAGAAGCAAAAGTGACACCATGAATACCATCACGACCAGTTCTACCACCGGCCATAACAATATAATCACCAACTTTGGCATTTTTAAAATACTTATCCAAAGGCAAAAGACCAAAACAACCACAACACGCCACAACATTACCAATAAAAGATTCATCAAAACAAATTGCCCCATTAACTAGGGGAACCCCAAGATTATTACCATAAAAACTAAGACCGGCAGCAACATTTCGATAAAGATATTTAGGATGCTTAACACCCACTAAAAGTTTATTGTAATCAAAATCTAAAGGCCCAAAACATGAAACCCCAGTACAAGCAATAGGATCAGCCCACACACCAAAAATATCACGAACCACACCACCAATACCGTTTGCAGCACCACCAAAAGGATCTATAGCGGAGGGATGATTATGAGTTTCAACTTTTGCAGCTATACCATAACCTTTATCAAACTTTACTATACCCGCATTATCCTCAAAAACGTTAAAACACCAAGGAGCATCAATCTCCCTAGTCACCCTAGCTATATATGTTCTAAAAAGACTATCAATTTCTTTACCCTCAAACACTATTTTACCTTTAAAGGTTTTATGACAACAATGCTCAGACCAAGTTTGACTAATCGTTTGAAGCTCCACATCTGTAGGATTACGCCCTTCACTTTTAAAATAGGCTTGCACCACCTTCATTTCATCAAGACTTAAACCTAAAGCAAGCTCATTACTAACTTCAACAAGCTCAGCATCAGTAACCTTTGCCAAAGTTACTTCTAAAACATCAGATACCCCGGCACATTGCACGTAAAAATTAGAAGACATTATTGATCCACAACTTCTACTACACTTATGGCGTAATTATCTTTAGCAGGATTTGCAAACAAACGTTCACTCATTTCTTCAGCCTTAATTTTTGCTTCAGCCATCGAAGAAACTTGAAAAATGACCGTGTACACTTTACTTACATCCACTTTTTCAACAAAGTAACCAAGCTCTTTTAATAAGCAAACGGTGGTTTCGCCTTCAGAGTTTATATGCCCTGATTTTAGGCTTACTTCAATTTTAGCAGCGCATTTCATGAACTTTAATTAAAAATGCAGAAATTTAAACTCTTTCATAAGAGGACCACAAAAAGTTTAGGCCAAGATCAACTGTTTACCATTATGAATAACTTCAACTACCTGTTTATCAGTAATTTCACCAATAACTTCAGCTACAACACCAGTGCTACCAAGAATACTCATCGCTTCATCAAAATCAGCACTATCCACAATTACACCAAAACCCCAGCCCATGTTAAAAGTTTTAAACATCTCTTCATCTGAAAGACAAAAACCTAATTCAGCAGCAGTCTTTTGTATTAGAGCAAAAATTGGTTGCGGATGAAAATGATCAAATCTAAAACCAATACCCGGCGAGGCACGAGTAAGATTGTTAAATTTGGTATAGGCATCACCTGTAATATGAACAGCAGCTTTAACTTTTATTTTAGAAACTAACTCAAGAAGAGGTTTAACATAAATTTTTGTTGGTTCAAGAGCTTCTAAACCTACTGCACGATCTAAACCTTCAGGTATGTCAGTTGGCTCATATTTTCCCCCCCATTGCTTGAAGAGAATTTTACGAGCAAGAGAGATACCGTTACTGTGCAGACCACTACTAGCAAGCCCAATAATAGAATCACCAGATTTAATGTTCTCACCGGTAATTATGTCAGCCTTATTTACAACACCCACAGAAGCTATAACTAGATCAAACCCAACATTTTGAGTTAACCCACTAATTATTTCAGCTACATCACCAATTTCACCACCAGTCACAGGACACCCAGACTCTATTGCACCTCTTACAACACCAGTTAACCAATTTTTAACTAAATCAGGATTACTTTCTTGAGCATGAATATTATCAACAACCGCAAGAGGCTTTGCACCTGAACGTATAACATCATTTACCGCCATAGCAACAGCATCGATACCTATAGTATCATATTTTTCAATTAACTGCGCAATTAAAACCTTAGTACCAACACCCTCAATGACAAGATCAAGATACTGACCACACCCAGTAGGAAAAATATTTCCATAAGGCAACTTTAAAACAGCCCCAAAAACACTTTGCCCATAAGTCTCCTGCAAGATGCCAAGATGTTTTTTTGATTCCACTCTCTGTTTACGATTTACACCCGCATCATCATAAGTATAAATTTTTGACATCCGCCATTTCTCCAGATCACATAAAGAGTAACATTGATAGAGATAACAATTTTGCTTAACAACAACCAAACCCACCCTACAACAAGACAACAGCAACAAACTACCTTAACACACACTAAAGAAACAGAAAACACAGATAACAAATAAGATAACAAATAAATAAATAAAAAAAATAAAACCAGACACATTAAACAAACACACAAACAATTTTCAAACTACAAACTCTATACAAGTGTAAACTAGCCAACAAAACATCAACTTCCAAACTAAACACCAAACTCAAACCCCAACAACTACACCAACACAAATAACTATTTAAAACAAAACATCCAAAAAAAGCCACCACCACTTTAACTAAAAGAGAGATAAAAAAAAATAAGACAACAAAAAAAGAAAACAAAACTAAAAAATATTAAAACCAAAATAAAAAAAGCTATTAGGCTTTTTTAGCTTCTTCTAGAGCTTTGTGCAGGATTGGAGCTTTGTCACATTTTTCCCATGGAAGATCAATGTCGTCTCGACCAAAGTGCCCAAAAGCAGCAGTCTTCTTATAGATGGGCCTTAGCAAATTGAGATGGTCAATTATTGCACGAGGACGCATATCAAAATTTTTCAACACCAAGTCAAGAATTTGAGGATCGGAAATTTTTCCAGTCCCGTAAGTGTTGACTAACACAGATATTGGTTGAGCCACACCTATAGCATAGCTAATTTGCACTTCACATTGCTCTGCTAAACCTGCAGCAACAATATTTTTGGCGATATATCGCGCCATGTAACAACCACTGCGATCAACTTTGGAGGGATCTTTTCCGCTAAAACACCCACCACCATGACTTCCAATACCACCATAAGTATCAACAATAATTTTTCTACCAGTTAACCCAGAATCAGCTAAGGTACCCCCGATAACAAACCGACCAGTACCATTGATAACGTATTTGATGTCTTCAGATAGTAAACTTGCAGGAATAACGTGTTTAATTACTTTCTCAACTATTTGCTGCTTTAAAACAGCATCCTCAACTGAACCATTGTTTTGAGCAGCAATAACAACTGTTTTAACACTCTTGGGTTTACCGTCATCATATTGAATGGTAACTTGAGCCTTACAATCCGGACGCAAATAAGACATTTCACCATTTTTACGCACTTCAGCTAAACGTTTAACAAGCTTATGAGACAACAAAATTGGCAAAGGCATAAGTTCTCTAGTCTCGTTGGAAGCAAAACCAAAAACCATACCCTGATCACCTGCACCCTGCTCATGCTCGACTGATTCATCAACACCCATAGCAATATCGGGCGATTGTTCAGTTAATGAAACAAAAATACCACAAGTTTCAGCATCAAGACCATCTTTGGCATTATCAAACCCAATTTCTTTCAAAGTCTGACGAACAATTGCAGGAATGTTTACAGACGCTACCGTAGTAATTTGACCAGTAATCATCACAGTTCCTTGCATAACAATTGTTTCACAGTCAACTCTTGCCTTAGCATCTTTTGCAAGTATTGCATCTAAAACGCTGTCAGAAACTTGATCAGCAACCTTATCCGGGTGACCCTCACCAACAGATTCAGAGGTAAACAAATATTTTCCATCTATTTTCATCAAGAACCCTTCATCACTAGAATAAAGATAGTAAATTAGGTATTTTCTTAAAAGCCTTTCTGAAAAACACAACCAAAAAACACTTCAAACCAATTAAACATAAAAAACTTAAACTCAAAAACAAACAACAACAACTAAACCACAAGAAGAACATGCTTGTTAAAAATTTACATAACCTATAGCCTTTTTAATGGGTAATTTTTCAATCATTATAAAAACTCAATTAAAGTGCAGTAGTGGAAAATATGGCTTTAACACTTAAAAAACTTATAATTTCAACAGCAGACAAAAAAGCACCTGGACCACCAACCACGTTTACATCATTTCACATTTACTGCGCCCTAGAGTTACTTTCGCAAGAACAAACAGGAAGAAACAAACTTGCAGACAAAATAGGTGTTGGCGATGGCACCATAAGAACCATAATAAACCGCCTAAAAACCGCAGAATTAATCTCAAACACTAAAGAAGGCTGCACACTAACACAAAAAGGACAAGAAGTATGGCAACAATTTGAACAAATTTTCCCTCAAAGAACAGAAATTCCTAAAACAGAAATAACACCTTCAGAATTCAACTATGGCTTTATAGTTAAAGGCCAAAGAGACAA
Source organism: Candidatus Bathycorpusculum sp. (assembly GCA_009781395.1). Lineage (GTDB taxonomy): Archaea > Thermoproteota > Bathyarchaeia > Bathyarchaeales > Bathycorpusculaceae > Bathycorpusculum. Next base: position 9,084 of record WQYG01000003.1, read on the forward strand.
AATTAAATCAGGCATTGACCAACGTGATGCCGCAATTATTGCAGGAGCAAAACGAGCCATTGTCCTTATTGCTAACCAAGGAAGTCTACATGTAGCATCAGTAGATCAATGTATAGACAAAGAATACACAGCAGCTACAAAAGAAATACGAAAAAAAATAAACCCCCAAAACGACAAAGACATAATAATCATTGCAGGAGCAGAAACACCACTAAAAGCCAAAACCGGAGCATTTGCCGCAGCATGGACCCTAATAGACATTTAAACACACAAAAGAAAAAAAGAAATCAAGTAGTATATTTCTCGCCACCCATAAAAATACGCTCAAGCACTGTATTAACATTAGTCATACCTTCATTAGTTTTTGAAGAAACAGGCATAAGCAAAAACTTCATCCCCAATTGATTAATAGCCTTCATCATATTCCGACTAAAAACACGCTTTGTCCCCTCAAGCTTTTCCTCAATAGCATCCTCAAGAGCCAAAGGACTAGCAGACCAATCCGTTATCGCTTTAGCATCTTTCTTGGGAACTAAATCAGACTTTGACAAAACATGCAATTGAGACTGAAAAAAACGATTGTAAACAGCCGCAGACAAAAACATATTTGAAACATAATTCAACGGATTAATAGAAAACACTGCATCAAAAAGATAAATCAACGCTTTAGGATCACGCGTAAGCTCATTTACAATATAAGGACCACTAGCCCGAAAAGCAAACAACTCCATCTGACCAGGCGTATCCACAAGCACCAAATCAGCATTTGTAGACTCAATATCACGAGTCAAATTCTCAACCTCATCCGCTATAAGATCAGCCGCCATAATCAACGCACCATTTGGCCCCAAACCATACTTCTCCATCAAATTACCAACATCAACATAATTACGCACATCAACATCAGGCGAATAAGGCAACTTTAACGCACCAGGATCAAGATTAACCACAGCAACATCCTGCTTTGACATCTTTAACCACTCACTAAAAGCCGCCGTGAAAAAACTTTTTCCCGAACCAGCAGTCCCAATAATAAAGGCAAGAGGCATAAACACACAACACAACAAACACCACAAAAAGAAATAATAAACATTTGCCAACAACCAACAAACAATCAGACAAATCCATCAAAACAAAATACACCGTTCGGGTAACAGAGTTTCAGCATACTCAGAAGGGTAATTTAAAAATGTTGAGCATGGGCGCAGTGCCCATAGGTTTAACATATTGATACATCGTGTAGTTGAAGCCAAATCGAGTTAATGTTGTGTTCTTTGCCTGTGCCGTCTGTCCATTTTGCTACGTCGTAACTACCTGGCACTGTAACCGTTAACTGTCTATATTCATTACTTGATTTGACAACAATACGCAAACAAAAATACGTCTCGAAAAACTCTTCAGAGACCATTAACACGCCTGCGTCTTTTTGTTTTTGATCCCAATAAAATACAACGCCTGTACCTGCGTTATAGGCTTGTGCATTACTGGCAATCTTGACGCCGTATGCATCATCTTTGTTGGCTTCTGTCCACGGATCAGCCTCAACCAGATATATAAGTTGCTGACTTGCTGAACCAACTTTGACACCATCAATGTAATACCCAATTTCAGCTATTGTTGCATCATTATAACGTGCAGGGTTATTGTTACCTGTTGCAGTAAAAGTAAAATACATAGTTTCACCACCACTAAGTACAAAGCTTTCTGCAGACGTAATGCTAATACTTACATCAGTAGACGGCACACCATCACTGACATAGGTAATTGAGTCTACACGTGTTTCACAGAAATAATCAACCAAAGCCTCTGGCGGCAGTATTACTGCATCTCTAAGTCCTGTTTGAAGTCCCATCGGAGTAGTCCATAAATGTTCAGTAGTTCCTAACCTTGAAGGAAAATCAGCAAATACTGGAGAGCTCCCGTGTGTCATTAAGACTGCTTGGATATTGTTTTCCTCGGAAAGTGAACATGCACCATCTATGGTTACGGGATATCCCCCAATTGTTGTTTCTGAGCGAAGTTTAGTTGGGTTATCGGTGATAAGAACAACAACATGCTGTGAGTCTTCTCGCCACGCAGTTTCAGCTATAACAGTCATATAAGCCATAAGGGAATCTTCAGGAGCATCACCACCACCTGTAACAGACAGTCTCGTAAGAGCGGTTTGCACGGTTGAAAGTTCATAGTCTCCAAGTGAAAGTTCAATACCAAACCAAGGGCGGTCAAAATCTCTATCTCCAAAAAAAGCTGCCACCAAAATAGATATCCACCGCACCAGCATCCATAAGATCGGCGGTAAATTGGCTTAATGTTGCAGCCACAGTGGATCGTACACCAGCCATAGAACCTGTTGTATCTACAACATACATGATATCCATTTTAGGCATCACAGGCAAGTTACTGAAAGATACGTCCCACTTCATAACTTCTCCTCGAGATAGCGTATATCCATGAAACGGAGCCTGAATCAACACTGATTTATAAGTTGCCGCAGAGGCATTGGGTAAAATCGCTAAAAAGGGCGTTACAACCAACACCATTGCCAAAACAAATGAAAGACACATTTTGTTTTTTTTCATAATTACATCCTTATAGCCAAATAAATTACAGTATATGTATTTTTCCCAGAAAAAACCTCAACAACAGACATACAAACAAAAATACTAAAACAAGTCACAACAACAATTAAGAGCCAATGCTAAGAAAACACACAACACGTCATGCTAAACATGACCCTATTTTTTACTTAAATACCATTTAAGATATTCTTTACGGCGATTCTCCCTTAACTCATCCTCAGTCTCATCACTAGGCCTATTCCGATCACGCAACTCATCAAGCTCCTGCCCAGTAACAGACAAACCACAACTTTTACAAACATACAACTTTGTTACAGCAACATAATGCATCTCGCCGCCACATTCAGGACAATACGTCATATTCTTCACCACAAAAACCTTCTAAACAACAACCAATATTTAACCTTCGCTACAAAAACCAAAAACAACCCTAAAACAAACAAACCAAACTTCTAAAAACATCCATTCACTAAACGTGAGCACTCTTAATTAATTAAAAAAATTGGTTGCATGGAAAACCATGCTAAGGGTTGTTTAACATCTATCTTGATGCCATGATAGTACTTGCTAAGGGTATGCGTGAGGGACAGACATATGAGCAGGTTCCGCAGCCAATGCAATCTTTGTTCCAAAGTTTTTCTACTTTTTCCATGTCTGGCTTCATGATTGCATCGTAAATCAGAATTGGATGTAGTTTAACTGGGCAAGCGCTGATACATTTTGAACAGTGGATACATGCGGTTTGTTTTTGTTCTTTCTTATAGTTGCTTTCAGAGAATGGAATGATGCTTGAGCTTCGTTTAGTTACAGGTGCTTCAGTTGTTGGAATTGCATGGCCCATCATGACGCCGCCAACGACAACTTGTCTTACATCGTTCATGTCAATGTTGTTTTGGCTAAAAATGTCGCTTATTGGAGTGCCAATTTTTACTAGCAAGTTTTTAGGTTGTGCGATTTCACCGTTGAATGCAACTACTCTGCTTATGAGGGGTTCGCCTTCAAATACTGCATTTGCAATTGCGTTGATTGTTGCAACGTTTTGAACAATACAGCCCATTTCGTATGAACGTTTAGTTGGGGGTGTTTCATACCCAAAGAGTGCTTTTTGTAAAACACTTGCATCGCCTTGTTGATATTTGAAGTGCCCTGCAACTACTGTTGTGTCTGGCTCATTACCGAAAACTTCGTTAAGCTTAGGTATGGCTTCTGCTTTAGATACTTTAGTTGCGATTGTTACTTTTGGGTTTCCCAAAATCTTTTTGATTACGTTCACACCGCGCAGTAGATTTGCAGTTTTCTCAATCAATAAACGTTCGTCAGCTGTGTCGTAGGGTTCACCTTCAGTTGCATTTACAACCAAATTTTTGATTGGAAATTCTGCAGGTGGTGCTAGTTTGATGTGTGTTGGAAAACCTGCGCCACCAAGACCGATGATGCCTGCTTCATGAATTATGTTAAGCAGATCAGCAGGTTTGGTTTTCTGTAGTTCAGATTCAGAGATTGGAGAAAGAGTATTGTCTTTTGTTTTTTTACCGTCATTTTCGATGTAAATTGCTTCGGTGAATGTTTCTAGACAGTGGTTGTAGATGTTGCCGATTTTGACAATTTTACCCGAGATAGGACTGTGTACGGGGGAGCTTATGCGTTCTTTTGAGTCAGCAATTTTTTGACCTATGGCTACGGAGTCGTCAACAGCGACAAGGGGAGCAAGAGGCTTCCCCGAGTGCTGATTTAGTATGACTATTGCAGTTTTAGGGTCTGGAAAGATTTCAATAGGGGTTATGCGTGCTTGATCTTTGACTTCTTTTATATGTTCATATGGCATTTTGTTCATCTCCCAAATGGTTTATGGATTCCTATACGGTCTAAGAACGGTACAGTCAAGTTCATTATTAGTAATGCAAGTAGTGCGCCACCAAAGAAATTCATGTAAACCTGAATAAGCACTGTTAGTACACCTAAACCGACACCAAAGATTATTTGTCCAGTTCGTGTATACGGAGTTGTAGCAGGATCAGTAGCCATAAAGAATCCTAAGAAGATTGAGCTTCCAATAAACAACTCAAAGATTAAACGGGTCATTGGATCTCCACCGTAAATACCAGTCATAATCAGAGACATTATAGCAACGCTACCAAAGTATGTGGCAGTAATCTTCCATTTGAAATAATTGCGTAGCAGTAAAATCAATGCAACACCGACAATTATAACAGCAACACTAGATGCACCACCAGGCCAGCCGTGGAATTTAGTTAAAAGCATCAAAGATTCAGCACTAGGATGATTCATAATTCCAGGATTGCCATAGCAACCTTGCAGATACATCCCAAACATTTCTTTATCAACAACTCCTGCGAGTTGAGGCATGCTTAAACCACCGTCAGCGTATGGTGCCCAGTGTTCTTTTATAAGAAATGTTGAGAAGAGAAATGGCAACAGTACTATGAATTTTGCAGCAGCAGCAGGGTTTAGGTATTTGCGTCCAGTCATGCCTTGAAGTTTCTTAAAACCAACAAGACCTATAAATGAAGTTAAAGCTATGAAAATAAAGCAACCCGGAGCACTTAATACGTGAAGGGGCATTACTTCTACAGCTCTTGCCATACCTGGAAGACCAAGTGAGTAACAAAGAGTTACAATCAAACCGAAAACGGCTGCAGACATTGTGTTTACTTCACTATCAGCAGCAGCTTTTCCGATTGCAAAGTCACTCAATACAGCTACTCCAACAGCAATCAAAGCATTCACCAGAAGAATCGCACCGAGAGGCATTGCAATAAAACCAGTTATCCCAGCTTCAGCAAAAGTATTCATTTGATCTGCAGTGGGGGTCATAACTGGCCACCATATAACAGCGGTGATGATTGTGATAATCATCAATGCAGCGAAAGTGTAGGTCATTACGCGAGTTTTTGACATTGTACCATTAATTTGTGGGGGTGGTGAAACAACCAAATCTTTAGGTTTTTCAACAGAGGATTGATTAGTCATATAGTAACCTCTTATAATAAAGGACAGATTAGCCCCACTAAATATTACTCTTTCGGAAAACAAAAAAATTAAAAAAATTTTAACACCCATTTCACCTAAACTTTAAAAATCACAAAAAACAAACGCACTCAACTCTAAAAACAACAAAAGCCAAATTAACAATAACACCCCATTTTCACTAATTTTTCCCAAAAAACACCTAAAAAGCGATAAAAAATTAGCTTCAATAAAAACTGGTCTAAAGCAACTAAACAAAGTTTACACACATTTACAGGAAATTTTATATCCATAAAGTTTGATGTTAATACTTTGTGATTCAATTGGCTCAAAACAGACCACCCTTGTACATGGTAACTTGGAGATGTACAAGGCGATGTGTAGGCAGCTGTGTTTACTGCAGTTATGTACCCAAATTTGCCAAAGATGATGAGGTAAACACTGAAACTGGCAAAAAAATTGTTGACGAAATGTACAACTTTGGCGCTAAATGGTTCGGCATAAGTGGAGGAGAACCACTAGTACGCGAAGACATTTTTGAAATTATTGAACATGCCAAAAAAACATATGGTATGGAAGTAAGTTTAATCACTAGCGGATTTGCCTTTGACCAAAAACGTTTAGACCTGCTAACAAAATATGAAGTCCACACGGCCGTAAGTATCGATGGCGACAAAACCACAAACGACATGGTTAGAGGACAAGGCAGCTATGACAAAGCCACCTATGCCATGCAAAAACTCGGAGAAAACGGTTTACTTGACTGCATCGTCACAACTATGAACAAATACAACATAAACGTACTTGAACACACTTGCCAATTAGCAACTGAATATGGCGGCAAAATGGTTGTTTATCACAACCTGGTACCAGTTGGAAGAGCAAGCGACAACATGGTAGACTTAGCACCAACCCCTGAACAATACGAAACAGCACTTAACCAACTCTACGATTATGAAGTAAAATATAACCGCAACAAGAAAAACAACAACTTCCGCGTCAATGTCTACTCACCATTCTATGCAAGAATCGTAAAACAACGAAACCCGACAAAATTCTGGGACTGGTTCACTAACGAATTTCTAGGCAAATGCACAATCGGAGGAGACTATATCGGTGTAACAGAAAACGGCGACTACAGACCATGTGGCTTCCATGAAGGCTACCGCTTAGCCAATGTTGCAAATAAGAGTCTAAAAACAGCCTGGGAAGAATTACAAACTAACCCCTTACATCTTAAACTAAGAGATAAAAGCCAAATTAAAGGCAAATGCGGAATCTGTGAATACCGAGAAATCTGTGGCGGATGCAGAACGCGCGCTGAGTTTTACACAGGAGACCTATTTGAAACTGACCCCGCATGTGCATACATACCGCAAGTCATGCGCGAAAACCCAGAACTCTTCCAAAAAAAACAATAACCCAACAACACTTTTTCTTTATTTTTCATTTTTCCAAAAATTAAGTTCTTAACGGTTTACTCTAAAGACAGCATAACGGTCGTTTGAGTAAACCAGATCCAAGATGCCACACCGGATAAGATTAGGATCTAATTTGTTTTTATCGTAGATGATAAAACCAATATTGTTTTCTTCAATAAAGTTGATGTAATCTCTACTGGTAATAGTAAAATAGGTTGTAGGTTGCATAGTAAACATTTCTTTGATTTGAGAGGGCGACACAGGTTGAGGGTAACTCTCTTCAGAGAAGAGCAGGGTTTGGTAAGAGAAAGCTACATGTTCACCAGTGTTAATTTGTTCGAATTTGTAGATAAGACGGATTGCATCGATTTGCATATTATCTAAAGCGCCTATGTTTCCCCAATCAGGTAAATTATGGAATTTCATAGCGTAATAGACTTGGTTTTGTTCATCACGTATTGCTATGTAATCATCTGTTAGGCTGTTTTTAGAGAATTCAGTTACAGCCCAATATTTATCATAGCTGTCTGTGGGTTTAGCCCAAGGATTTTCCCAGTTCAGAACATCAGGTAGATATGCTTTGTCAAAATTGAGAGAAACAAAAGTAGACATATACAAAGTAATGTTGCTTACAGAGGTATTAACAGGAGCGATGTCCCAAGAGACTTGAGTAGCATAAGAAGAGGAAGTAACTAATTGTGATTGAGTCATCAAAATATCATCATTAGCATAGATAATTGTCAAATTATGCGCTGTTTGACCATTACCACTACTACTGCGATCCAATGTGTAATAACGCCCCATTTGACTTAGAGGTACCATTTTATGCACCTCACCAACATCGTAGGAAACATAATCACCACCTATTGAACAGAAAGTTCCAATACGCCAAACATCATTGATAGAAACAGAGTATTCACTTACAAGATCCCCCTTAGCTGCATACGCACGAAGAAGAGACAAAGGAGTCTCTATCTCATATGACAAAGCTAAAACTGACTCAGAAACTACATTTCGCTCAACCGCTGGATTAATTTCTACTATTACATCCTTTTCACAAAAAGCACTAAACCAAAAACCCGGTGCCTCAGTAACAACCACAGATACCGACTCAGGATAATTAGCTTTAAGCCACCGACCAACCTGTAACGACTGAGAATCAGAGGTTGCAAAAAGAGGAATACTATCATTAAGCCGACTACTTAACACATCTCCACGAATCACAAATACACAACAACACAAAACAATTACACCCACAACAACTGTCCTAACATAAACCCGTTTTATACGTGCCTTATTCAGCCTGTAGTAATTTAGGGATTTCTCAATAGCAAAAAACAGAAACACTGCAGCAAAAATCACCAAAGGAGGCATCACATAGTAAATAAACCATTGAAAAGGCAAATACAAACCAAAAAGATACGATTTTGCCAAAACCAACGGGATAAGAAAACTGAAAAACAAAGTAAGGTTACCTACATGTTTTTTTTCAAGCCACAACTTATAAGTAGCCACAAACAAACCGGCAACGCCCAAAATTAACACAAACCCAAAATTTGACAAAAAAGCAGTCAAAGATGTTTGCGGAATCTGATACGCCATAGCTTTCTGGGCAAAAAATATGTGTTCAATTATATCACCCAAATAAGGCAGCATTGCTCTAATATAATAAAGGAAAAAAGAAACCCCACCCCCAACAAGTATGAAAAGCAAAGCTTTGACACCTTTACCTCTAGACTTAATTATTAAAAACAGCATAACAGGCACCAAAATCAAAGCAGCCACAAACAAAGTAAGCTGATGAGACAAAACCAACGCAAACGCAAACACACCCACAACCATCATATAACTTTTATGCTCAACCGAGAGAGGCAAATACAAAAACAAAAGCAACATAAACGCAATACCCAAAACAGTAGTATAACCACCCCACATATTTAATTCAAACATTGGAAAACACAACAACAACAAACTTGCCGCAACCATGCCAATTTTTTTATCAAAAAACCGTTTGCCGATAAGATACATACTAAAAAACATCAACCAATTAACCACTATAGCAGACACTTTAACGAGCAGTAGAAAATGTTCAATATTTGTTGCGCCAGTAAGAGAGATTAAAAAAGCCAACAAAATCTGATACAAAGGAGGCGTCCAACCCAAATTATCCAAAGAAATCTGCCCAGTACTTAGAAACTCTTGCGCACGCCCAAAATGAACAGAACCATCATTTCCAATAACAGCCCCACCTATAGAGAGAAGACCGTAGAAAACTACTAGGACAACTATAGAAAAAACTGTTAAAAACACAAGTTCCGACAGTTTGTCTTTTGAGAGCTTTAGTATCAAACGAAGAGTCCCCCTTTATGCTGTTGCTATCTTACTTCAAATATAGCAACCTCAGGGTTAATAAATACAAGGTTAAACAAGGGGTCATTTGCAAACTTTAACTTCATAGCACCATTTAAATCAGCTTCACAGAAACGCGTGACAGCAATGTAGTCTATGTTATTGACTTTTAATTCAGCCTGATAGTTAAAGGGTATTGGGAGAGGTAAATCAGCACGTTTTTCGGGTTCCAAATTAACGTCAATTTGTTTGTCAAAGAAAGCATTAAGGAGAGTTTTATCATTATTATCGTATAGAGCCTGATTGTTAGTAGCAGAATAAGTTGTTAAGGACAGCTGGATTTCTGCTTGTTTTTTACCTTCTAAATTATAGTCAAGACGAACTTCAGTAAAAGATAAAGTATACGATTTGGAACTAATGTAAGGAAGGTTTTTGTTAAAAACTATTTGACCAAAAACTTTCACACTTTTAGCTAAGAACCCAAGCGAGTTAGACCTTTCAGAGCCCACAGGCAAGGCGTTAACTTCCAAAGTAGATTGTAACCAAGATAAAGAAACATTTTCTACAGAAGTTTCAAGCACGGTTGTTATGTTGACAAATTTAGAACCTGAATATACTGTTGTTAACTGGGTACAGGTAAAATATTCATTACCTCTAGTTATAGAAACGGTTATGTATTGAGTTGTATTTTCCATGTGCATATCTATAACAGGCAATTTATCTAACGTTATTGACTGCGGAACACCATTTACATCATACAAAATTTTTGTTTGGTTACTGTTAAAGTTAAAGAACGGGTAAGGTGAATAGGTCCAGTTTAAGCAGGCAAAAATTTGAGGATTATGCCTTGCCATATATCCACCGTCTTCTCTTACCTGAATACCAAGAGTTTCATCAGAAAGTTTGAATGAACTTTCAAATAAATAATCGGTATCAAGCAGGTTAGTTGCCACTTGAGCAATGTGAAATTCACGAGAAAGAGAAAGAAATTGAGGGTCAACCGCACTCCAGGTAGGTCTTTGGGCAAATCCTGCAAACCACCAACCATAATATGCCTCAGTAACAAACGTTGCATTTGCAGGTGTGTTAACTTTAGCCCATTCCATAGCCTGATAGAGAGGGCTATTCATTTCTTGATAAAACGTCTGATGCGCAAAACCTTCAGAGGGATACAAAAATATAGGTATAAACATAAAACAAATCAGCAAGAAGCTTAGGAGAAAACCTATGTACATATTAGGTTTTGTTAGGTTTTTACCTATGTTATTTGAAAGATTGGCTAAACGTTTGTGGGTTACCTGTCCTGCGTCTTTAAGGGTGTTGTTTAATTGGCCTGTTGATGTCCGATATGTAGCTATCAGACCAGCAAAAAATCCAGAGCCATGGTCAATGAAGAGGCCTATTAGGATAATAAGAGGAAACACTGCAAAATATAAAAATCGATGAAAGTCAGTGTATAATCCAACAAGGTAACCCTGTGTAAATATTGTAGGAATCAGTATCCATAACACTAACAGAACTGTGGGAACCGTAAAGTAACGTTTACAATATTTTTTAGATAAGAAAAAATAAAGACCTACAACTGCAAAAAGAGGCAAAATTATTTCTAGAGGCAAAATTCGTGTAGAAACTGTTGCTTGATTAATCTCAGCATTTGTCGTGTTAGTTAGGAATGCAGGAGCCACTTGTATCAGATAGGGCAAAACAAGTAAACCTCCAAAAATCACAGGCAACAACCAACATAGCATTTCACGACGAGTAGTTCCAATTTTTGAACCAAACACCAAACCAAACAAAATCACCGAAAACAGTATACACACAAATACAACGCTACTTAACGAATGTGCTACAAATATAGAACCAACCAACAAAGAAGCTGAAACATAGAAAGAAAAACTTGAAAAACGATTTTTCTGAATATATAGATAAAACGTTACAGGAATCAACAAAAGAGTAACAACATTAGGAAAACCACCCCACAACAACATCTCAACATCAAACCGCGAAACCGCCACAAGAAAAGCAACAACAACCGCTGCAGACTCCCTCCAAACCACACGCGTTATAAGATAAGAAACAAGCACCATAACAGATGAAAAAAAAGAGACCACTATAGCATGTACAAAATATTCAGGCAACCCTGTAAGAAGCATTATCTGGGCAGCAAAAAGATGATACCCTGGAAAAGTAAGGGATAAACCGCCACCCATTTGGTAATAATTGTAAAGAAAGTTAACGTTGTCGCCTTGATTGATTATTGAATGTATAACGCTGTTGTGCAAACCTATGTCAGCACCAGGAGGATAAGTTCCATGTGTCATCAACAGAAAACGGTACAAAAAAGCAAAAATAAAAGTTGCAAAAATCAATATTAAGTGCTTGTTTGTGGCTTTAATCATATGTTGACCTCGCTAAACGGTACATGTCTCTTAATCGTGTAGTACTATATAGAGTTAAAGTTTAAATATTAATCTCGAGTATAAAAAGCCCAGAGTATAAAACTAAAACAGGTGTTTATATGTCCTGGCTTAAATCTATGATGGAAAAAGAACCTCCAGAACCAGAAAATCCACTAGGCACAGTAGTAATTGGAAACATTGAACCAGATATGCATGATACAGCAAAAGAAGCAGTCCGTAAATCATTAAAACGTGCGGGATTCAAAACAATTGACGTTGGAAAAAGCGTTGCACCACAAATTTTTGTTGACAAAGCAAAAGAAAACAATGCAGACCTTATTGCACTCTCAATCAACACTGTACCAGCAAAAAACAATCTAGTGAAACTTGATGAAGCACTCAAAGCAGCAGGTCTTAAAGACAAAGTTGGCATAATCATGGGCGGCGCAGCAGTCAAAAAAGAAGATGCAGATGCATTTGGCGCATTCTTCGGCAAAAACAAAGAAGAAGCCCCAGAACTAGCTAAAAAAGCACTAAAGAAATAAGCGTTGGCTGATGAAGCAACATGCGAAGATTCAGTTCCCCCCAAAAAATCTATGAAATCGGAAAAGTAAAGGTCGGCGGTCAACCAGGTGAGCTACCAACATTTCTAATTGGCTCTATTTTCTGGCTTGGTCAAAAGATGGTTTCCGATGCAAACAAAGGCATTTTTGACACAAAAGCTGCAGAAGACATCATTAACAGATGCCAAACACAAAGCGATATCTCAGGCGTACCTTTTGCCCTTGACATTGTCGGCACAACAGAGACAGCCTTCGAAAAATATTTCGACTTCGTTACTGTACACACTGACGCCCCACTCATGCTCGATGCTATGAGTCCAAGGACTCGTATGGCAGCAGCAAGAATCGCAAAACAAATGGGTCTACAAGAAAGATGTTTCTACAACTCAGTCTACAAAGGCGTAAAAGATGACGAATTAGCAAACCTAAAAGAAAGCGGCATCACAATGTCAATTGTCCTTGCAGATGACCCACATGACACAACCCTTGCAGGCAGAATGAATGTTGTTGAAGAAGCTTTAGCACTTGCAGAAAAAGGCGGAATTACAAAACCACTCGTTGATACATCCATGCCATCTTTTCAACCAGACATGGGAAGCTCAGTTGTAGCTTTTCCAATGATGAAAGAAAAGTATGGTCACCCAGTAGGTACAGGCAGCGGTAACGTTGTTACAACCATGGGTTGGGTAAAAGCAAACGTTGCAAAAGAATACCGAAAAGGCACAGTCACAGCAACTAATGCAATCTTGCAAGTCATGGGTGCTAACTGGTTAATGTTTGGTCCAGCTGAACAAGCTGAATGGGTCTTCCCAGCGACCGCTGTTGTTGATACATACATTGCATCTGCAGCTGCAGACTTTGAAACACAACCAGTAGACGTTGAGAGCCACCCAATATTCAAGATGTTTGCCTAACATCATCCTTTCTTTTATTTTTATTTTTCAGAAGTAGACTTATTTTTATTTAAGTAAGTGCATTATAATACTATGAAACCTCTTCATTGGCTAGAAATAGTCTTACTATTCACAGCTCTAACTATACTTGCCATTTGCCTCATCCCACCCGAGTCAATACTTGGCTTTATACGATTCACCCTCGCCATCATTTTTGTATTCTTTATACCAGGCAATTGTCTAGTCAACATATTGTTTAGAGAAAAAAACAAATTAGACATCATAGAAAAAATTGTATTAAGCACCGCTCTAAGCTTTGGCATAGCAGGCATCACAGGATTATTCCTTGGACTCCTAATAGAATTCTCTTTTACAACAATCACAGTCTCGCTAAGCAGCATTACAATAATTCTATCAATAACGGCATTTATCTTAAAAAACAAAGACATAAAAAACTCAGGACAGCAAACACCATCAGCTAAAACTATAAACCAACAATAGAAGAATGTTGAATAATAGCATTTACTGCCTGTTTAGTAAAAGGCGGTAAATTGACCTCTGATAAAAGAGGCACATCTTCAAGAGGATACCCACGTAGAATTAAACAACCAAACATTTTGCTCAAAGAAGTTAGGTCACCAAGTTCATTGGGAATTAAACCTTTTTTGAAATCATCATCTAATTTAGCAGCCGCCAACAAAAATACTGCAGAAACTGGATCTGACTTCAAAATTTGCTCCAACAGGAAAACAATTGTTTTTTGATCTCCCAAAACTTGAGCTTTAGAGAGCTCAGCAGCCAAATAATCCACAGACAAATGTCGCTCTGAAAGTCGCCTATCCAACACTCGACCTTTATGTAACCCTTCCTGCTTATCTGCAGCCTCTTTAACCACTTGCCTTACAGCACTGGCTACAAGTTGTCCAACATTTGAGGCAGGTCCACCCAACTCAATTTTTTCACCTTGCCCAGTTACTGACACAGATAAACTGTCAGTTATGGTTCCAGTCGCAACATCACCACTGTATCGACTACGTATGTCATAATCAGTCATCGCAGCAGTTTTAGCTTCTGTCGCGGTTAAAAACAGACTAACAAGACAACTATCAGTTGGATTGGCATTTAAGATAATCATTATGTTAATTGTTCCATGCATATAGTGGCTGTTTTCTATAATTTCACCAGCAGATTCGCCGTGTCGCCAACCTGCGGTGGCTATTGCAGTTATAGTTATATTGCCTACTTGTCGAGTTGCTATGGAGAGGTTTGAGATCTTTGCAGCTGTAAGCATAGCAATGCAGTCAGTTGTGATTTGCAGATTTTTTTGTGCATCATAAACTAAATTTAGGGGATCGTCATGAAGGTGTTTGTCGTTATAGTCATCAGGCACAGAAACATTTAGAATAGCGTTGATTTTTTTGTAGCCACCATTGTATATACCTGAACTAATGGTAAGTAGAGGCGTATCACTGATTATTGCCACTATGTTGTCTTTGATTACTATTTTTGCAGACGATTCAGGTACTAGATATTGCTTCATTTTACCACACACAGCATTTGTGTTTAGGTTACCAGATTTAAAATGTTTTGCAACAACAAGATTGTTAATTTACATCTAAGAACAATACAACATACACAACCGTTTTTAATGACTGCACTGTTTAACACATCTGTCTGATGGACAAAAATTCTTTTTGCCATTAATTTTCACCCAACCCTGCCTCACAAAACAGATACACCACACCACTCCAAAAATAAACAGTTTATATTTTTATACAGTTACTTGTTAACATGACCAGTTTTTTAACAATTTTTTCCACACATATTCACACTCTAACAGTTTTATCAATCATACGGATAAATTTAAATAAAAAACAAAGAAGATGGGTTGTGAGGAAAAGACATGCCCCTTGACCCAAAAGAATACACTCACCTCATCCCAGAAACTAAAAACATAATCAACAAGGTCATCAAAAATAATCTGGGAGATAGCATACTATTCTCTGCGGGAACAGACACTGCTATAATTGCCTACGAAGCTATGAAATACAAACCAGACCTGCCAACGTTAACTATAGCCTTTAAACAAGGTAATCCAAAAGACGCATATTACGTTAAAAAAATGACTGAATTTCTAAAACTCAAAAAGCAACAAACTCATATTTTTGACATAGAAGAAGCTTTAGAAAATGTGCCCAAAGTTGTTAGAGCACTAAAAACTTTTGATCCTATGGATATAAGAAACAGCATGGCCATCTACATCGGCTTAACCCATTTAAAAAAGAAAGGATTATCCAAAATCTTTACGGGTGATGGGTTAGACGAGCTTTTCGGGTACCCGTGGCAATTCCACCTCTCAGAAGAGGAACTTTACAAAAAACAATTAGACATGTGGACAGAAATGAAATTTAGTAGCACTCCACTGTCAAAGTCTTTAGGAATTGAAGTAAAACAACCCTATCTTGACCAAGAGTTTATGGATTGGGCAAAAAAACTACCTATGAAAGTTAAAATTAACATACATAATAACGAAAAATACAGTAAATGGTTACTACGCAAAGCCTACGAAGACAGCATACCCCAAGAAGTCGTTTGGAGACCTAAAGCTCCACTTGAGACAGGAACAGGAACAGCAGCACTAAACACTGTTCTTGAAAAACAATACACAGATGAGGAATTTGTAGAAAAGACAAAAAATGTTCTTGAAACTGATGACGTGCAAATTCGCGATAAAGAACAATTACTCTACTACGAAGCTTTCAGAAAAATCTTTAACAAGCCATCAAAAGTTTTCTCAGACACAAATAATAACGCAAAAATGTGCCCACAATGCAAAAGCTACGTTAAAACCAGAATCCAATTCTGCAGAATATGCGGAGCTTATCCTATCTAATTTCTCATTTTAAAACAGACAATTCCAGAAATAAAAAAAGAAAAATAAACCAACGAAAACAACACCTCATAAAAACCAAACAATATTAGTAAAGCATGATTGTTTTTAGGAAAGACTTAATTCCTCAAAGGATAAATTGTGAATTAATCTAACAGGAGAAAAACGTAGTGGCAAATCTGTCTCAGCTAAAGTTTGCAATGGCAACATCAATCTTTTTTTCAGTTTTCATATTTGGGTTTTTCATGTTTGTAATAGTTCACATATTAGACCTTGATGTGTTAATGGGGCTTTTCATTGCGTTTGGCGGCTCAGCTCTGTTTATTTTACTCCAGTTTGCAATTGGTCCAGCAATAGTATCTATGACAACAAAGTTGAAATATGTTAAACCAGGTGAGTCCCCATGGCTTGAAGAAACCGTGAAAGAACTTGCAACCAAAAGCGGTTTGCCCATGCCTAAACTTGCAATTGTACCCAACAATACACCTAATGCCTTTACTTTTGGCAGAACCGCACGCAGTGCTACTCTAGCCGTACATGAAGGCTTATTACGTCAACTTAATCAAAGTGAAATACGTGGCGTAATAGCCCATGAGCTTGGTCATATAAAACACAAAGACTACGTTATAATGACGATACTTTCTGCGTTACCATTGATTGCATACATGATTGCACAAAGCGCTTTGTACGCGAGTATATTTTCAAGTAGAGGCAGAGGAAGAAACAAAAATGACAATAGCGGCATAATTCTAATAGCCATAGGAGTTGGAGCATTTCTTGTGTATATTATAACCTTCTTAATTGTTATGCGACTTAGCAGATTGCGAGAACATTTCGCAGACGCCTTCGCAGCATATGTCACCAATTCACCCCACGACTTAGAAAGCGCTCTAGCCAAAATTACCTACGGCTTGTCAATTTCTCCAAAACCAGCTGAAGGTGCAAGAGCATTCTACATTGGAGACCCCGCAACTGCAAAACAGGAGATTAAACGTGTAATGGAAAACAAGAACAAGTATGACCTTGACAAAGACGGCGTACTTGATGAGCGGGAACTCCAATTGGCAATGGAAAAAGAAGCCCATGACACATGGACACAATTAAACGGCATGTTTGCAACACACCCACCGACATTCAAACGTATACTGTTACTAAAAGAAATTGAGAAAGAAATGGATACAGGCAAATACGCTAACGACAAAATGTACAACCACGTCTAAAAACCCACCACCTTTAAAAAAATCAATTCATCATTAAAGATATAGGCAGTTACAGCTATATGACATGTTAAGGGTTATATTATATGAATGTTAAGCCTAATATTGGTTCGCGTAGTTTACGCCGTAAAACGCTCATACGTGTTTCTTTGATACTTACGGTAGTGGTGTTGGTTTCTTCTTTGTTTGTTTATAGGTCTTGGGTAGCAGACAAAGATGGTTTTATACGTGTTAAAACTGCAAATGAGCTCAGAGACGCTATCAATAATGCAGAAGTTGGTGTACAGGTCAATATTGCTCTTACTAAAGACATTTCTCTTGGACCAGCACTTAGTATCCCTGCAGGCGCAGACATCACGTTAACAAGTGTTGGAGGAGATGGCTTTTTCAGATTGATTGGGCTAAATGGTCAAAATGTTATTACTGTGGAAAAGGGCGGATTGTTAACACTCGATGGCATTATTGTAACTCATGAGACAGGCTCTACGGGTGGTGGTGTAGTTGTTGAAAATGGTGGCACACTTATCATGGTTGATGGAGAGATTACTGGTAACACAGCCACCTGGGGCAGTGTTGGTAGTGGTGCAGGTGGTGGTGTACACATTAAGGGTAGTGGTGTTTTTGAATTGATGGGGGGAGTGATTTTGGGGAACACAGCATACAGTGGTGGGGGCATATACAATGAGGGTACTTTCAAAATGTCAAGCGGGTTGATTTCGGACAATGCCGTCACTATATTTCATGGTAACAATGGTTTTGGAGGTGGAGTGTACAACTGCAGGGGGACTTTTACTATGTCTGGGGGCGAAATTTCTAACAATAAAGCCGACAGTTTTGGTGGTGGGCTGTACAACTATTGTGGAACGTTCGATAGATCATCTGGGGGCGAAATTTTAGGCAATACAGCTGAGTTTGGTAATGACATCTATCAACTAACCGAATAAAATGACCACATCCACAGTACAAGTTTGTATACAAAAATCGCTACAGCAATGTAACATAGTTTTTCAATCAATTGCCATTTAAAAAAAGAAGATGTTGTTAGTTACTTTAGTTTGTTAAAGAAACAGCTGTATGAGCCAGTGTGACATGCGTTGTCTTTTTGCTCAACAATGTATAGTAGAGTGTCATAGTCGCAATCTGTTGAAACTTCAACGATTTTCTGTGTATGACCGCTGGTTTCGCCTTTAACCCATATTTCGTTGCGAGAACGGCTCCAGTATGTTGCTTTGCCAGTTTGCAGGGTTAATTCTAAGGCTTCTTTATTTGCATATGCAAGCATTAAAACGGTTTTAGTGTTTACGTCTTGAACTACAACGGGAATTAACCCATCGCCTTTAGCAAAGTCAAGTTTTGTAAGCAACAGATCATGTGAGGTCATTGTCTTATGGCCACTCCTGCTTTACATAGATAATCCTTCACGACAGGTACAGGATATTTATTGTAGTGAAAAACTGAAGCAGCCAATGCTGCATCGGCCTTGCCAGTAGTTAAAACGTCAACAAAGTGTTGAGGTACCCCTGCACCACCACTTGCGATTACGGGAACATGTACATGCTCAGAGATAGCTCGAGTAAGTTCAATGTCAAATCCACTTTCAGTACCATCTTTATCCATGGAAGTTACCAAAAATTCACCTGCCCCCAACTTTTCTGCCTGAAGCGCCCATGCGACAGCATCTATACCAGTAGATTTTCTACCACCATAAGTGGTAACTTCAAACCACACAGACCCTTCATCTGTTTGAACAGTAACTTTACCTTCAGTTGGAGATAAATTACGTTTAGCATCAATGGCAACAACTATACATTGCTGCCCAAAAACGTCGGCCAACTCGGTAATTATTTCAGGTTTTTCTACAGCGGCAGTGTTAACTGAAATTTTGTCAGCACCACTACATAAGACGTTTCGGGCATCGGTCACATTACGAATCCCACCACCTACAGTGAAAGGAATATTGATTGTTTTAGCTACACCTTCCACATAATGCCGCAGTATATCGCGTTTTTCATGAGAAGCCGTTATATCCAAAAATACAAGCTCATCTGCGCCTTCATCACTGTAGCGTTTTGCCAGTTCAACTGGATCACCTGCACGTTTAAGTTGTAGAAAATTAACACCTTTAACTACTTTTCCGTGGTCAACATCCAAACAAGGAATAATACGTTTTGTAAGAGGCATAATTTATACTCCCATTTTTTGTATTGCGTGTTTTAATGTAAATCGACCTTCATAAAGGGCTTTACCAATCACTGCACCATCCACCCCAATTCTTTTAAGACCTACAAGATCATCTATGCTAGATATACCACCTGCCGCCAAAATTTTAGCACCTGAATACTTAACAGCCTCAGCAAGAGTCTCAAAATCTGGACCACTAAGCAAACCATCACGAGCAATAGAGGTAACTAAAAAACACTGCACACCCAACCCAGTAAATTTATCAAACGCATCCTGCAAAGTCATGCTAGTAACTGTACGCCAACCATCAATCATCACCCAACCATCCTTGTGGTCAAGTGCAACAATAACAGAGTCCTGACCAAAATTATCTTGTAAACGGGTTATAACAGAGAAGTCTTTAAACGCCAATGAACCAAGCATGACTTGAGTAATACCTGTGGCAAAAAGCTTCTCAGCAATTTCAAAACTACGTATACCACCTCCAACTTGAATGGGCAAGTTAATATTTTTAGCAATCTCTGCTATAACTGGATGATTATTACCCTGACCAAATGCAGCATCAAGATCAATTATGTGAAGTTTACCTGCGCCTTCATCACACCAACGTTTTGCAGCTTTTACGGGTCCACCAAATTGTTCATAAACTTTGACAGTCTTAGCTTCGCCCTGCGACAAACGCACAATTTTACTATTCATCAAATCTATAGCTGGAATTAACTGCATACTTGTCTACCTCATTACTATTTTAGCAAAGTTTTGCAAAATCTGCAAACCTACATTACCCGATTTTTCTGGATGAAACTGAAGGCCATACACATTCTTATCAACCACTGCAGAAGTAAAAGTTGTACCATAAGTGGTTTTAGTACACACAACACTTCCATCAATCGGCACGGGATAAAGAGAATGCACAAAATACACATATGCACCACCATCTATACCGTCAAAAAGCTCACAAGACTTAACCAAATTAAGGGTGTTCCAACCCATATGGGGAATTTTCAAGTCACCCTGCAAACGTACGACCTTACCTTTAAAGAAAGCTAAACCCTCACCAAAACCTTCCGCACTTTCTTCGAAGAACAATTGCAGACCAAGACATATACCCAACAATGGCACACCTTCGACAACTTTGTTTTGGATAGCTTCTTTAACACATTCAAGTTTTTTTGCAGCAGGCGTAAAACTACCTACACCAGGAAGGACAAGGGCATCAGCTTGTGCTAAATCTTGCCCCGAAACACCTATAGAAACACCAAACCCAACCTGTTCTAGAGCACATTTAAGACCTAGTAAATTACCTACGCCGTAGTCAAAAATTACGGCTTTTGCCATCAAATAACCCCTTTAGAGCTAGGTATACCTTTACGACGAGAATCAACAGCAACCGCTTGCCGCAACGACAAGGCCAAAGCTTTAGTTGCGGCCTCTACTTTGTGGTGATCATTGCTGCCATACATCACAAACATGTGTACATTAGCTTGCAAAGAGTTAGTTAGGGACTCGTAGAAGTGATTGATATCTTCTGTTTGCATCTCTTCTACTTTTCTACCCCTAAATTTAAGATCAATCTTGGAATAAGAACGTTTAATCAAGTCAACGGCAACAAATGCTATTGAGCAATCCATGGGGGTAATCGCGCTGCCAAACCGCGTTATACCTGCACGGGTACCTAAGGCTTTGTTTAGAGCTTCACCTAAACCAATGGCTAAGTCTTCTATACAGTGGTGTACTAGGTCGCCTTTGACACTTACATCAATATCAATTAAGCTATGTGTGGCAAGGCTTGTTAACATATGATCAAGAAAAGGCACACCAGAGTTAATGTCTGCTCTGCCTTCACCATCAAGGTTAACTTTTACTTTTACTTCAGTTTCTTTAGTTTTCCGATAAACTTCTTCAACACGCACAGTTTATTCCTCATTTATCTGTTTTAATGACTCAACTAGTTTAGCATTAAATTCGGGCAAACCAACAGTTACACGGAAACAGTTTTCATACTGCAATAGCTTACCCCATTTTTTAAGCATAACACCACATTTGAGCAGTTTCTCATACACTATGTCCACGTGCAATTTTGTGTTCATGAGCACAAAATCAGCTTGTGAATCAAACGCTTGTATACCTTCTATTTGGTTTAATGTCTTTATGAGTTTTTCCCGTTCAGATTTCAGTGCTGTAACAGCTGTTTGCATGATGTCTATGTTTTCGAGCATTTTAACGCCCATACGGATGGTAAATCCGCTTACGGGGTATGGTAAGGGTGATTTCTTTGTTAGAATCTCTGTGAGTTCAGGGTTGGCAATTGCATATCCAAGGCGTAGCATAGCAAGTCCGAAGGCTTTGGAGAAAGTTCGCAGAATAATCATGTTTGGAAATTCGTGAATGCGGGGTACAAACGAGTAATCAGCAAATTCGCTGTACGCCTCGTCTAGGATAATAATACCAGGGAAAGCTTTGGCTAAGGTTTCGATGTCGGCAGGTTTCATTTGATTGCTGGTTGGATTATTAGGGGAACACAAGTAGAGCAGTCGGGTTTTTTCTGAGAAAGTTTCAAGCATTGACAATACATCAAGCTGAAAATCGCTTTTGAGAGGTACTGTAACATATTTACCACCTTGTCGTTTCACACATAATTGAGGAATTACAAAAGAGGGGGTAAATGAAACAGCAGTATCATCTTTTTTTATGAATAGACGTATAATGCGGTCAAGCAGCTCGTCACCTGCGTTACCTATAGTGATGTAGTTCTGAGGAACCTGCAGGTATTCTGCCAATTTTTTGATCAAATTTGGCACTTCATTTTCGGGGTACAGTCGCAAGTCAATCTCGTCAGCGATCTGCTTGAGTAGGGGGATTTGGCGACTTCGGTCAACAAAGAGGTTCTCGTTAAAGTTTAACTTTACAATTTTGGAAATATCAACACCTAATTGCTGTGCTAATCCTTCGGGGGTAATACCTGCTGAGTAACAGTCAAGGGTTTGTAGTTCCAATTTTTTTTGATCTAACCATTTGTGATATGATACGCTCATTATTGAAACCTCGCGTTTATCGCTTTGTAGTGATTAGGCAGGTTTTCTGTGTCCGTGAGTATTTTGACTTTGCTTTTGACTTTCTCTAGACCCGTTTTAGAACACTCTACAATACTAACACGACGCGAAAAGTCAAATACCCCTAACGCTGAAAAAGATTGTGCAAACGTTCCTGTCGGCAAGACATGATTAGTTCCACTTGCGTAGTCACTAAGGGGCACTGGACTGTAAGGACCAAGAAGAATTAGACCAGCAATTAATTTCTCAGAGAGGTCCTTAGCGTCTTTAGTTATAACTTCCAAGTGTTCAGGAGCAAACTGATTAGACAGCTCCACCATTTCTTCAATACTATCACAGGTGATTATGAAACCATATTTTTTCAGTGATAGAGAAATTTTTTCACTTCGTTCAGTTGAAGAAGCAATCTCGACCAAATTCTGCTGAACCCGCTCTGCTATTTGTTTAGAAGTTGTAATTAAACCAGCAACGCTGTCAGTTCCATGCTCAGCCTGTGAAACCATATCAAACGCAATTAACCGTGGGTCAGCAGTTTCATCAGCTAAAATCAGCACTTCACTTGGACCAGCAGGCATATCAATAGCAACATCTGTTGACACCAAAACTTTTGCTACAGTTACATATTTACTTCCAGGCCCAACGATTTTACGAACCTTCTTTATAGTCTGTGTACCGTAGGCTAAAGCTGCAATAGCTTGGGCACCACCTACCTTGTAAACTTCAGTTACACCACATATATCTGAGGCAACAAGAACCAATGCATTCACATTACCCTCTGCATCCGAAGGCGAACACACAACTATACGCTTCACACCAGCAATTTTAGCTGGAACAACAGTCATAACAACTGTACTTGGATAAGCAGCTTGCCCACCTGGAACATAACAACCTACACTTTCCAGAGGATACAAAACAGTTTTTATTGCGACACCATCAATGTCCATTTGATTTTCTGTTTGTAGCTGTCGTTTCTGATAAGTTTCAACCCGTTGTTTCATGAACAGTAAAGCGTCTATTTGTTGCTGTGTTACCTTACTATAGGCAGCCTTGATTTCCTCTGCGGAGGCTCTTAAAGTTTGAGGAGTTAGTTTTGCTTTATCAAACTTTTCTGCAAACTCAATAAGTGCCTTATCGCCATCTTTACACACTTGACTGATTATGGTTTTAACAGTTTCCTCCAGACTTTCAGCAGCTTTTTGGTCAGCTTGTTGTGGTTTAAACCAGTCTAAAGGCAGTGTTTGATTTGTCCACTGTTTAACTATTCTTGTTTGCACGAGTATTCGTTTCTCCACGCTATCTCATCTAACGCTAGCACTTGTCGAGGCTCATACACGACCAAGCCTTGAGCGATTCTGCGGATTTTTGGCAAGAGCTCGATTAGACTATCCTTTTCGATAACGGTATTTACACTAACCCAAGTATCATCTGCTAGAGGCGAAATCGTAGGATTTCTCAGAGCAGGTAGTTCAGTTAACAAAGTTTGCAAGTTTTCTTTCTTTACGTTAACAAATATGTGTATACGCTTTTGACCATCTACAACACCTTTAAGCAATGCAACAACATCATATATTTTTTCGCGTTTCTCAGGATCTTCGAGAGCTTTCTTGTTGGCAATCAGGGTAGCTGTTGATTGTAATACGGTATCGATTATTTTGAGATTGTTTGCTTCGATTGTTGTTCCTGTTTCAGTTACATCCATGATACAGTCCGAGTTTTCAGGTGGTTTAGCCTCAGTTGCACCAAAAGAGAGAAATATTTTTACTTTAGGGTTATCACCTTTTTTCCACCAAGGGGTAACTAATAAGGGGTCTTGGTCGCCAAAACGTTTCTTATAGTTTGGTTGTGCTTTAAGGTATTCTGAGGCGATGTTTAGGTATTCAGTACTGACGCGGAAGTTTTTGCCTTGACTCCAAATATACTCCATATACTCGTTCATGTCTTTCTGTGGGACATCTTTGGGAACAGCTATGACAAGACGGATTTTTCCGTATTCTAAATTTTGAAGAGTTTCAACATCGGCACGATTTTCTTTTACCCAGTCTTCGCCAGTGATGCCTATATCTTGTAAGCCTTCGCTTACAAACACAGGAATTTCTTGTGGTCTTAAAACTTTAATTTCTATTTGGGGGTCATTAAATGTTGGTCGATATGTACGGTCCATTGCACCAAGTTTGTATCCTGATTTTGCAAAAAAATCGGAGGTAGCTTTTTGTAGAGAACCTTTCGGGATGGCAAATTTTATTTTATCCATAAATTTTTCACCTAAATTTTTGAGAGTACATTGAGAGTTTGATTTATTAGGGACAAAACGCATCTAAGAAAAGTTGTGCCTAATTCTAAATAACAAAACAGTAACGTACTTACGCTATAGTTTGCACGCTTAAGCTGAATGAAGGCAATCGCCTTGTATGAACACAATCCCTCATCATCATGTACCACTGAAGTCACCATAGGGTTTCTTGAATATAAACCTGTTTCCAAAATATTTAACTATTCAAAAGACAAAAGTCACAACTACTTAAACAGAAGGTTTTATTTCAAAAACAAGCGGCGACATTAAAGTTTTAGTTTCCACTTTTACACCAAATAAACCCTCTATTAGACCTTCCCAAATCAAAGGTTCATTAAGAAAGGGAGTCTTAAGTAATAGATATTTGTCTTTTAAACAAAAAAAGCCAAATCCTTGCGCACACAACCTTTCGAACACAGCGTTCCAATTTTCCTGTTTAAAAGCATCAACACCAATGGTTGCATCCATAGAAACTTTGAGGATGTCACCCATTTTTTTACCAGTATCATACCATTTTTCTTTTGGTGTGTTTTGGATTAAGAGGTTAATCAGTTCTATGTTTACGAAGGCAACTCGGCTTATTCCAAAGTAATATTCTCCAGGAAAGTTCCAATCATAGATCATAAGGTTGCGATAAATATCAAGCATCTTGGAAATCAATGATTTAATACCAAGCTCTTTACCGTCCTTAATCAGTTCATCAATAAAAGTACGTTCAGCTTTTTCTAGAATAAGTGTTGTTCTTTTTGCTTCATCAGATAATTGATCTATGCGGTTTTTGCTTGACTGCATACTATTCATTGTCTAAACCATAGCCATATACTTTGCGGTTATTTTTGAAGCAGAAAAATAAGCCTATGATCAATACAACTTAGAATACTTAATAAAACACAGCACTCCTTAACAGATGCCGATGAAGAATCTAAAAAGCTGATCTGATGATGCACCCTAGGGTATCTGAGGCAAAACTCGTGCTTTTTCAAACAACATAACAGAAATAGAAGTGTCACAATAATAAACAAAACAAATAGAAAACAGAAGTTAATAACGAGATAGGTTATCAGAAAAAATTATTGTTCTAATATAATGTCTTCTTTTAGACCCTCTTTTACCTCTTTTCCTAAAACCTTCATCAGGAATTTAAAAACTAGAAAACCAGCTTCATGATCAGCCTTAAACCCTAACGTGGTACCCAACAAACAGACTCCGTCAAAGTTACGTTCTTTAGCAAGTGCCAAAATTAGACCTGTACCGCCAACTATTCGGCCTTTGCTGTAAATGACAGCCCCTTTCTCCATAAAATCTGCAGCGAGTCTATTTGAGGTTGCTGCAACAAAAATTTCCGTTTTATCTTCGGTTATTGGAACACCACCTAAAGTTACGACGAATTTACAGCCTATGGATTCAGCGAAATTTAAAACTTCTTCACAAGCGGTATAATGGGCAACCACATCATCAATTGGAGGTTGGATTTCGCTACTCATGATGACGAGATTATTTTTCTCCATTGGAGCATAATAGAAGTCATATTTTGGAAGATATGCAATACCCTTGGATGTGATTGAAATGTAATCAGGAAAAGTTGGTGAATAAAGTTCTGCAAAGTGTTTTGCGTCGAAAAATTTTATCAGTAAATGCGCAGCTATTCTGCCAACGTTTCCAAATCCTGAAAGCCCCTGAACAAGGATTGGGTTCTCAAGTGGAGGGTTTGAAAGCACATGTAAGTATGGTTTATCCATTAAGACAGCCTGATATAACTTAAAATAGGCTCACACTAAAATGCTTTTGCTGAGTATTAGAAGAAACTATTAATACCTGACAACTAAGTTTAATAGACTGCAAAAACAGTTTTGCATCATCAAAGCGGGGTGGGGTAGCCAGGATCAACCCGCTGGGCTCATAACGGTGTATTGCACACTGTGAGATACCCAGAGATCGATAGTTCAAATCTATTCCCCGCTACCATTGACATTCACCGTATTTCTGCAAGAGATTGTTTGTGACACATTTTGGTCATATAGGGAGCAACTCAGTTTTCCAAATAGTGTAATGATCTATTTTGCATTAAGTTTAAGCCTCTACATGCGCAAGCTAACGTTAGCAAACTACTAAGTAGTCTGGAAATTAGTTGATTATTGGTAAGACTTTTGTTTTGTGTTTATCATCATTTATTTACTGGCAGCTCTAATTTTTAAGTTAATTATGTGGCGTTTATGACAAAATACAAAGCGCTTTCAATCACTACAAAATTTTGGAAACCGAAAGAGGAGGTTTATCTATATCATATAGTTAAAGCTGTTACGGGCAAAGTTGCAGATGGGGATTTTGTTGTTGTTTCTGAAAAAGCAATTTCTACTGCACAGGGTAACATTGTAGATGAAAGCAAAAGCACAGCTAGTACTAATGCCAAGTTTCTTGCGAGTTTTTGGATGCGTATTGTTTGGGGTTACATGTTGGGAGTGATGTGTCATTTTGGACCACGTTTACTTAACCGGTTGCGATCGTATTCTTTTGAACATGGAAGTAAACATAAACAGACTGTATTAGAGAGGGCAGGTTTGGGACAGGCGTTGATGTTTGGTTCGGAAGGGGCTATTGATGGTTCAAATTTGCCGTACTCACTGGTTAGTTTGCCTCTAAAAAATCCGCAAGACACAGCAGAACAAATTCAAAAAGAAATACAGAGATGTTTAGGTAAACGGGTTTGTGTTGTAATTGTTGACACTGACAAAACATATCGGTTGGGCAATTTTTGTTTTACGCCCCGTCCTAACCCCGTTAAAGGAATATATTCGTTTAGTCAATTTGCTTTGCTGGCGTACGTTGCTGGCAAATTTTTAAGATTTTATGAAAGTTCTACACCGCTCGCTGTTGCAGGTCAGCATCTTGATAGTGTAGCAGCATTAAAAATTGCAAATATTGCTGATAGAACACGTGGTGCTGGGTCAGGGGCAACAGTGTGGGATATGGCATCACGTTTTCATGTACAGGTTAACGGTGTTACGTGGGACATGCTTTTTCAGATTGAACATAAACCCATAGTTATTGTCAGAAAGACATAAGGATACAAGATTTGCTGGATAATATAGGCTACAGTATTGTTGGTGCTGATTGGTTTTTTTCGTAGTAAGACATAAAAATGAGCCCTAGAATTTTTAGGACAGACTGGGATTATCATGGAAGAAGCAATACAAAAATTAGATGCGTTCTTTAACCCTCGTTCAGTAGCAGTAATCGGTGCAACAAAGGGGAAAGGAAAAGCAGGAGCAATTATTTTCGAAAATTTTGTCAAAAATAAGTTACGGGGCGTCTTTAAAGGCGAACTTTACCCAATTAATCCAAAAGAAGAAGAACTTTCAGGATTCAAGTGTTATAAAACTTTAAGTGAAGTCTCAGGTGATGTGGACTTAATCGTGGTTATTGTACCATCTGGCGCAGTTGCAGGTGTTTTAGAGGAAGCTGGTAACAAGAAGACCAAGGCCGCAGTAATTATCAGTGCAGGTTTCAAAGAAGTGGGAAATCATGAACTTGAAGAACAAGTTATCGCTGTAGCCAAAAAACACGGCATACGTGTGCTTGGTCCTAACTGTCTTGGCGTATTTTATGCTAAAACAGGTGTAGACAGCGTCTTTTTACCAGAATTTAAAACTTTATCCACAGGCAAAGAAGTTATTGCTACACCACGACCAATACCGGGTAATATAGCGATGATCACACAAAGTGGCGCATTTGGTTCAGCAGCTCTTGACTATCTTGCAGGTCGTCAAATGGGTGTAAGTAAATTTGTCAGTTTTGGAAATAAATGTGATGCGTCAGAATCAGACATTTTAGAATATTTACTTGAAGATGAAGAAACACATGTTGTTCTAATCTATCTTGAAGACATCAAATCAGGCGAGAATTTTCTTAGAGTTGCAAAAAAAGTTTCACTTAAAAAACCAATTGTTATCATCAAATCAGGTAGATCAGAAGCAGGTGCACGTGCAGCCGCTTCACACACAGGTGCAATTGCTGGGGCAGACAAGATTTATGATGCCGCCTTTGAGAAAACAGGCGTAATTCGTGCAAAAAACATGAACGAATTCTTTATCATTGGCAAAGCTTTGGTATCTATGAAGCCTGCAGTAGGTTCAAACATTGGCATTCTCACTGATGCAGGCGGTCCAGGTGTCATGTGTGTTGATGAGTGTGAAGTTGTTGGCTTAACAGTTAACAAGTTCAGCGAACCGATATTGAAAAAGTTTGAGGAGCTCAAAGAAAATGGCAGTATCCTTAAAATTGCTGCAACTAACAACCCAGTTGACTTAACAGGCAGCGTTCTTGACGAGCAATTTGTAGTTTCAGCGGATCTCATGTTTCAAGAGCCAACAATCAGTGGCATCATCTTTTTAGGACTTCACCACATGCCAGGATTACAAGAAAAGTACATCACTGGAGTTGCAGAAGTTGCAGCAAAATATGATAAACCAATTGTTGCATGCGACATCGGTGAAACAGAAATGGCACTCTACACAAGAGACCACTTTGACCGCCTAGGACTGCCAGCATACTCTTCACCAGAAGACGCTGCCCACGCAATGAAAGCCTTACTCCAATATGGTAATTTCCTACAAAAGAATGGGGCCCTAGACGCATACATCGCAGAATATAACAAAAGAAAAGCAGCAGCAAAACAGTAATCTGACAATTACTGTTCCAATCATTATTTTTATTTTTTTAAAGTTATTTTCAGGTTTTAGGTGAGGAAAACTAAAACAGTTATTGTTGCACCATCTTTAATGTTAAATTTATCTCGTAAATTTTCAGTCGCAATAATTTCAAGTATATTTTTTGGATAATTTGGCACCTCTGGCAACACTATGTAACATGTTGTCTCAAAAATTTTTGCCTTATACAAGTATCCAGGCAGATAACCATTTTTTGGTTTAACCAACATACCACCATTTTGCGGTGTTAAATGTATCCGCTGCTCTGTACATTCAGGGGTTAAACGTAGGTTCAAGGTACCAAAATATGGTGTAACCCCAGTGAGTTTTTGCAGTTGTTGCATAACCCAAGGTAATTCAATAAAAAATTTGCCACACCCTTGTCCCGTATAGACCATCCCAACAAATTTGATTACTTGCAAAAATTCACCAAAAAAAGAATAAGAAAGTCATTATATTTGTTGTTTAATCCAGCTTGCAACCCCCTTAAGAACAGGATCAGAAGAAATGTCCACCACAGGCACAATCATCTTTTCCTTAGTCTCAATTATCGGTGCAAATTTTGGCATAACTGCATAACCCAAGTAGGACCAGTAAACTTTGCGTTTTTCCAATAATTCTTTAACAACAGCTGCGGAGGATACGGAAATAGGAAAATATAAGAAAACCACTCCGTCAACCCAATACAATCCAGCCAATTTACCTCCTGTGATAATAGAAGTAAAGCGTGCAAGCTCGTCGGGACTATTAAAATGGTTTTTTTCCATAACGACAATTTCTTGAAAAGGTTCATACGAAACAGTAACTTGGGGCTCACTCATGAATAACACCATATTTAATTTGTAAATAAGAATATAATGTTCCCTTTTAATTTTACCTTGGCAATAAAGCGTTGAGTGCATATTTGTATTTTTAATTGTTAACGGGAACTTTGCAGTTTACGCCATATGTTAGAGTTTTAAAGTTGTTTTTGGTTTTCTTTTACCTGTTTAATTGTGAAATTCAAATAATTGAGGCCATAGTTACGCTAATGTTGTCAAAGCCTCAAATAGCATTTAACATCTTCAAAAACTTAAAATTCAATAAAATAACACACGATCCGAACAAAATACACCGTTTAAACGTTCACCAGTACATATCTGGCGTAACAACGGAAAGTGTATGTATTTAGCTCGCATGTTTTTATAGACTTCAAATTAAAGTGTGTATCATAAACATGTATGCACAACCATTGTTGGATGAATAAAACCTACATGAAAATTTAAACACCATCGAAAAATAGCAAACTAAAATTATGTTTTCACCAAGAGCTGAACACATGCAAAATAGTAAACATAAGTAGATATGACAAAATAGCAAAATTTTCAAGATAGATAAATGGAAAAAATTTTCAGAGGTAAAAACTCAAAGAGGGGAAAAACAGTCAACGACTGCTGAAAATCATTGTTTCACTATGCGTTGTCTTTGTTAGTTGATTGGTTTTTAGAAAAAGTTATTATCGTAGTAGAGCATTAAGGTTTTTAATATTATTTAATCTTGGAAGGTAGTTTGATGCCTGAAATTCGTGTAGCAATTATTGGCGTGGGTAATAGTGCCTGCGTTTTACTGCAGGGAGCTGAATATTACAAGAATGCAAAAGAGGGGGAAACAGTTCCGGGTCTTATGCATGTAAACTTTGGCGGATATCATATAAAGGACATACGGTTTGTTGCAGCTTTTGAGGTAAATAAAGATAAAATCGGAAAAGACCTCTCTGAAGCTATATGGGTTGCACCTAATTGTTGTGAAAAATTTAGTGATGTACCCAATTTAGGTGTAAAAGTTTCACCAAGTATCATCCTTGACGGTGTTGCTCCGCACATGCGTGAAATATTCAATGTTTACGATGATACAAATACCACTCGTGAAAGCATTGTCCAAACACTCAAAGATACAAAAACTGAAGTTCTCATTAACTATCTACCAGTAGGCAGTCATGATGCAGTACGATTCTACGCTCAATGCGCTATAGATGCAGGATGTGCATTTATCAATTGTATGCCAGAATTCATCGGTAGCGATGTTACAAAAGAATGGCCTAAAAAATTCGAAGAAGCGGGTCTACCCATCTTGGGCGACGATATTAAAAGCCAAGTTGGCGCAACCATCCTCCACCGTAACCTCGTGCGACTTTGTCTTGACCGCGGAGTTATCGTAGATGAAACATACCAACTTAACCTAGGCGGAGACACAGACTTTCTAAACATGACAGTCGAAAACCGGCTTAAATCAAAACGCATTAGTAAAACAGAAGCTGTGACAAGTCTAGTCCCATATGCTCTTCCCACACGCATCGGCCCCAGTGACTACGTTAGCTTTTTAGGTAACAAAAAAATTTGCTACATTAACTTAAAAGGTCGCAAATTTGGCAACCGTCCCATCGAAATTAGCGTTAAACTTGAAGTAGAAGACGCACCCAATAGCGGCGGAGTTGTCATTGATCTTATACGCGCAGCAAAAATTGCTCTTGACCGCAAAATATCAGGTGTCTTACTCAGCATGTCGGCATACTCGTTTAAACATCCGCCCGTTCAAGTGCCTGATAGTCAAGCACTTCAGTGGACAGAAGAATGGATAGCAGGTAAACGGGAACGCTAAACTTTTTTCTTATTTTTTTGTGAAACTTTTTAAACAGAAATACTTAGATAATCTTTAGCTTAATTGTACTACTTAGTTAGAAGAAGGTTAGTTGCATGGTTAAAGTTGAAGGATACGATGTTCCTGAAGGACTATACTATTCAAAAGATTTTTTTTGGATAAAAATTGAGGATCAAAAAGTTCGTGTTGGTATAACAGATTATGCTCAAAAAGCTCTACGTGAAATAGTGTATGCTGAACTTCCCGATGTTGAAACAGAGGTAAATCAAAATGAGCCATATGGAACGCTTGAATCTGTAAAAGCTGTGTCTGATCTTGTTGCTCCTGTAAGTGGTAAAATAGAAAAAGTTAACGAAGAAGTGCTCTCACATCCAGAGAGTTTAAATGAAGATCCATATGGCAAAGCGTGGTTGCTTGTAATAAAACCATCTGACTTGCAAGCTGAACTTGCTAATCTCATGGATTTTGACAAAGCAGTTGAATGGCACAAAACTCAAGCTCAAGGAAAATAAGTTTGAAGGCTGAAGAGGGATGCCACGGAAAATAGTTATAATTGGTGCAAATGCCTCTGGAGTAGAAGCTGCCTCGGCGGCACGCAAAAAGGATCGTATGGCAGAAATTACTCTGATCACCAAAGAAAAAACTGTTGGTTACTCCCGTTGTGGTTTACCCTTCGTTATAGGTGGAGTAATTTCACACTTTCGTGATCTTGTTGTGTATCCTTCGGCGTATTTTCAAATGCTTAAATTAAATTTGCATACACAAGCAACAGCATCAAAAATTAACACCATAGAAAAAACTGTTACTTTTCAAACTTTTGAAGGGGTAACAGAGACAATCATGTATGATAGTTTAATAATTGCAACGGGAGCTGACCCATTTATGCCACCAATTAAGGGTAAAGAAAAACAGGGTATACTATGTTTGCGTAGCATTGAAGATGGAGAAAAAATCGTTTCTATCGTCAAGGCGGGGGCTGAGTCTGCCATAATTATGGGGGCAGGCTTAATTGGGTTAGAACTTGGTGTTGCCTTAAGTGAGCAAGGATTGCAAGTTACAATTGTTGAAATGATGCCTCAGATTTTACCACAGATGTTTGATTCAGATATGGCAAAACTTGTTCAGGATCATCTTGAACAGAAGGGGATAAAAATTCTGCTAAACAAACCTGTAGAAGAAATTTTTGGGGAGGATAAAGTTTCAGCGATTAAAGCGGGTGGTGAAATTCTCGTAGCAGACATGTTCATTAGTGCCTTTGGTGTTCGGGCTAATACAAAACTTGCCATTGACTCAGGTATACCTCTTGGAGAAACACATGCAATTAAAACTAATGTTCACATGGAAACTGAGGTAAAAAATGTTTATGCTGTTGGTGACTGCGCGGAAACCACTCATTTTATTACGCATAAACCGATTTGCCCTCAACTGGGTACTGTTGCGGTTCGGCAAGGCAAAGTTGCAGGTGTAAACGCTGGCGGAGTCAACTCTCAATTTACAGGCGTTTTAGCTTCTGCAGTTACTAGACTATTTGATATTGAAGCAGGCGCCACAGGGATAAGTGAAACTGCAGCAGTAAAAAATCACATAGAAATAGTTATTGGCACAATCAATAGTAAGACTAAAGCAGATTATTATCCCTCAGCAAAACCCATCAAAGTAAAACTCGTTGTGGAAAAAGAAACAAAACGCATAATTGGTGCGCAAATAGTTGGTGGAGAAGAAGTTACCCAACGCGTCAACGCATTATCTTTTGCAATCCAAAAACAAATGACAGCACAAGACCTAGTTGAAGCAGACACTGCATATGCGCCACCAATGAATGAAACTTGGGAACCAATGGTCTTAGCCGCAGAAATAGCTTTAATGAAACTCCGCTAAACCCCGCCGTCTTCACATTTTTAATGAACCTTGTTTCAAACAATCAAAGTGTCGTAAATCATCATTTTTAACTCTGACTTCCCGAATTAAGCAGCATATTTTTGGTTATGATCCTGATTTTGAGCGGTTGTTGCAATAAAAACTTTTTACAGTGCAGTATACCACCTACAATAAGCAATATTTGCACAAATCAAAATAAGACCTATTACAACCCTAATTATAAAAATAGTTAAAAAACAAGACTTATTGACAAAATATGGCACTTAATTTTGGGAATTTAAGGTTCAAACTGTCAAGGTATTTTGACATACCCGTTTCTGTTTTTACAAAATGCACCATTTTTCGAGCAGGATTGTCTTCTTGAATTATCAGTTTCGGCTGAGATATCTGAGTTGTACTATTTTTTCTAAGTGTGTTTGTTTTGTTGTGAAAAGTCAGCAGGTTTTGTGTTTGTTGCTGTTTCTAATGCTGTAACGCCTGGAAGTTTTTTGCCCATCAAAGCTTCAACTAGGGCTCCACCTGCTGTGCTGATGTAGCGGATTTTATTTGTTAGACCAAACTGGTCGATTGCGGCAATGGTATTTCCTCCACCGGCAAGGCTGAGAACGTTACTATTTGCAATGGTTTCAAAGATTGTTTTAGTGCCGTAACAAAAGTCTTTGTTTTCGTAAACACCAAGTGGACCACTTACAACAATTGCTTGTGCTTTTGATAGTATGTTTACATAGTTTTCAACAGTTTTTGCACCTATGTCAAAAATTGGATATGTTGAAGGTAATTGGTTTATAGGAATTTCAGTGCGGTTGCCGTCGATATTTAATGCGACATCAACAGGTAGCATTATTTTGTTGGGATGTTTTGTAAGCAGTTCTTGTATGCCGGGAATGAGGGGTAAGAGTTCTTTTTTTGCCAGAAAATCCATGGAGCCTTTTCCTAAAGTTATGCCTTTAGCAGCCATGAAAAGTTGTGAGATTATGCCACCTAATAGAAGGTTGTCGGCTACGTTATTGTTTAGGATGTATTTGCTGATTTCTAGGCTGTCATCAGCTTTTGCGCCGCCCAAAACATAAACGCATGGATGATGAGGATTTTCTAGGGCTTTTAGCTGTTTAAGTTCACGTTCCATAATGCGTCCGGCAACGCTTGGTAGGACTGCTGTGAATCCGACTACAGATACGTTGTCACGGTGTGCAACTGAGAAAGCGTCATTAATAAAAAGGTGTGCAAGAGGTGCAAGATTTTGCACAAGATCAGTTTTTGATTGTTGCTGGGGAGTGCCTCTTTTGGTTTCTTCAGACCATCCGCGCACGTTTTCTAAAATGAGAAATTCGCCGTCTTGTAGCTGTTTGATTTCGTTTTGGGCTTTTTCGCCAAAAAGGTCATCAACATATTTTACAGGGTGTTTGAGAATTTGTCGCAGAATTTCTGCGTGTTGTTTAAGGTCAGTGTAGTCTGGGTCACCCTTACGTCCTTGGTGGGATAAGATAACGGTTTTGGCGCCTTTTTCGGCTAATTCTTTAAGGGTGAATTGAGCGTGTGCACATATACGTATACCGTTTGTGACTTGTTTTGTTTGGGGGTTAACTTCTGAGTTAAAGTCTACGCGTACGATTACAGTTTTGTTTTTCACGTTAAAGTCGTCTAAAGTCTTAAAGTATACCATTTTTCACGGCACTCTTTAGGCAATTTGTGTGTAAAGAAAAAATGGCGTTATTTATGGCTTACGTCTCAATCTCAGACTCATCAATCACAGGATAACCGCGGGTAAAGAAAAAAGGGTTTTATTGTTTATGTAGTTGTTACAAGTTTGCTTTTTTACCTACAAGCTCGATTAAATCGACCATTCGATTGCTAAAACCCCACTCGTTGTCATACCAAGCAAAGATTTTAATAAAATTACTTTTCTCACCAAGCACCATTGTTAATTGTGAGTCAAAAACTGCTGAGTATGTGTTGTGTAAAACATCACTAGACACTATTGGGTCTTCAGTGTATTGTAATATACCTTTTAATGAACTGTTAGCAGCCTCTTTCATGGCTTGATTGATTTCTTCTTTTGTAACATCTCTGCTAAGGATTGCAGTTAAGTCCACAATGCTCACATCTGGTGTGGGTACACGCAGGGAGAGCCCATTCATTTTTCCAGAACAGTTTGGCAACACTAAACCGATTGCTTTTGCAGCTCCAGTGCTTGTTGGTATAATGTTGGATGCGCCAGCACGGGCTCTGCGAGGGTCGTTATGTACTAGGTCTTGTATGCGTTGGTCGTTTGTGTAACTGTGACATGTGGTCATGAGGGCTTTTTCAAGACCGAAATTATCTGCGAGAACTTTGCTTATGGGTGCCAAACAGTTGGTTGTACAACTGGCGTTACTAAGGATATTGTGTTTTTCGTTATCGTAATCGGCATCATTAACACCGAGTACAAAAGTTGCATCAGGATTTTCAGCTGGTGCAGATATGAGAACTTTTTTAGCACCCGCTTGAAGATGTTTTGATGCCCCTGCGCGGTTAGTGAATAAACCAGTTGACTCTACAGCTAAATATACATTCAAGTCGTTCCATGGGAGTTGGGCGGGGTCTTTTTGCGCTAAAACGCTTAATCGTTTATTATTAACAATTAGATCGTTACCATCTACTTCAACTGTTCCAGAGAATCTCCCATGTACAGAATCATATTTAAGAAGATTCGCATTGGTTTTCGCATCAGCAAGATCGTTAATAGCTACAAAATCGATGTTAGCATTACGTTCAAGAGCTGCACGATACAAAAGTCTGCCAATTCTCCCAAACCCATTAATTCCAACTTTAATCATAACTTATTGCAAAAATGTAATTCAGCTATTAAATGATTTCTACTATAAAATACGCAAGTAACCAAGCCTACAAAACAAGAAGAACAACACACTTTTCTAAGATAATGAACCCATTTGTCACTACAATATTCTGCATGTTGACGTTTAGTAATGTTTTCAACCCTGAAACTCAATTTTTATGGCAAGTCATCGTGAAATTTTACCACTAAAGTAAACTCTTCTGAAAAACCAGCGCGATAAAACTAAAAAATCAATAATCACATCACAACATAGAGCGTAATGTGTCCGTTTTGTAATGTTAATTCAAACAATTTTTGAAAAATAACATACAACAAACTATAGAAATTATTAGCTAAAAATAGCAATTGCAACATTAAGGTGCCATCCAACTTAGTCTTCCAGGCATTCGACCCTCTCTTATTTGCCAATAAAGCACACAAGAAACAATAAACATAACTACAGTAAACGCTCCAACCATAGGCAAGGTCATAAAACCCAACAAATACATCAAAAACATAAACACACTAAACAATCCTGCACACACGGTTGCACATATTACCATCGCTTTGTATATACCATAATCTCGCTCAAGTTTGATGATAAAACTCAAAGAAAAAATATCTTTAAAACGTATAGGCCCCAAAGTATCAAGTTTTTCTATTTCTTTAATGAATTCATCCGCTCTAGTTTGCATAAGTCGCGGGTACATAACTATTACACTGATAATGGTTGATACAGTCATGATAATGAGACATAAAAGGTATTGACCCAAAACACCAACCAAAAATGCAACAACCAAAGACAGACAAAAACCACTGACCATATAGAACACGTTATTTCTAGTTTTTTTAGCTCGATACATACCAAGAACCGCAAAAAGTGCCATGAAAACAATCATAAATCCAAATACATATAGTCCAGAGATTTCCGCAGAGAGATCCAGTGTTTTTACCCCCTCATTTTTTGAATATTATCACTTGATCATATATAATTGTGTTAAATTAACCTAACAAATAGTATGACTCTTGGTTAACAGTTTGAGTTAAAACTGTACGGAACTAA
Organism: Candidatus Bathycorpusculum sp.; assembly: GCA_009781395.1. Classification (GTDB taxonomy): domain Archaea; phylum Thermoproteota; class Bathyarchaeia; order Bathyarchaeales; family Bathycorpusculaceae; genus Bathycorpusculum. Next base: position 47,006 of record WQYG01000003.1, read on the forward strand.
TTTTTCACCCAGCAAAGGTATAAAAATGGATAAACTAAAACACAAACGTCCCAAAATTTTCCCGTAAATAGAGCGTAAATAACGCAACACTTTTTGTTTAACCAGTCGAGCGAGTTATAGAGGTATAGCGTGGTAAAAAAAATTGTTCAAAAAAAACTAAAGCTACAGCAGACATATAATGAATAAGGGGATTGTTTTTGTAGTTAGCATGTTGCACTTTAATGACTGTTGAAGATTATTGTGTAAATATGCATATATGTAAGTTTAATTACTACAAATACCACATAGGGTTCAGGCTGTGTGCTTAGTATGAGCAATGAAAAGAATAATTTCAAATGCCATTTAGATAAATTTTACCGTAAGAGCACAATTTTTTCTCTTGTTTCATTAATATTCATAATACTGCTGTTTGCTTCCCCATTTGTCTCTGCAGTAAATGATGCTAATTTTGATAATGATGACTCACCGCTAGATGGCTTGTCTGGACAAAGCGGTATTACGGTGTTTAGTAGAGGAAATTTTTCATTAGAGCCCACGGTGTTTGTTAGAGATGAAACAACACTTAGAGCTGCAATTAATAATGCAGAAGGATCCACGGTTATTGCTCTTACAGCAGACATTTCACTTACAGGCTCAGCACTAAACATTCCAGTAAATAAAGACATCACATTATTAAGTGGTGATAGGGAGAACGGTTTTTGGAAACTTGTCGGTGCAAAGGGTCACAGCACCATTGTTGTTAACAGGGGTTCGCTGATACTTGCAGGCATTATTGTAACTCACAATAGAGGTGACATTGGCAGTGGAGTGATTGTTAACACTGGCGGTACACTTATCATGGTTGATGGTGAAATTTCTGGCAACAGAGCCGACAATGGTGGAGGAGTATACAACAGTGGCACATTTAATATGTCGGATAATGCCGCCATTTTTGGCAATTTTGCATCTAAAAATGGCGGAGGAGTATACAACACAGGTATTTTTAACATGGAAAATGGAGTTATTGGTGGTTCATCCCCTGCACATACCAATACTGCAACCGACAATGGTGGAGGAGTATACAACACCAATGGCAGCATCTTTGCAATGTCGGGCAGTAGTGTGATTTCAGGCAACATCGCCAAACATGGCGATGATGTGGTTAATGAAGGCACAATATCGGGAGATTCAGTCTCATCGATCATTATTTTTGGTGTAGTTGCAGGAATTATTGTTGTAGGTTTTGCAGGAGAATATTTGATAAAGAAGGTAGGCATCCCAATTTTTATTTTCCTTATACTTGCAGGCATCATGCTAGGACCCGTTTTGAACATATTTCCTCGTGAAGGTTTACTTTCCACATTAGGGCTTTTTGCAACCTTAACTTTGTTAATGGTTCTATTCCATGCAGGATTGGGATTAAGAACTCAATCAGTTCTAGCAATTGGCGGTCGCGTGTTTATTCAAACAATAATCTATACAGTGGTCAGCATTGTTTTAATTGGATCTCTGGGCTACTTTGTTTTAAAATGGGACTTTATACAATCATTTATTTTTGCAGGAATCATAGGTGGAGAAATTACAGCTGCAGTAATTGTACCGCTAAGTTGTTCAATGAAACTTAAGGAGAAAACAATAGCGTTCCTAACAATGGAGTCAGCAATAAGTTCAGTTTTCTCGGTTGTTATTTTTGCAACGCTGGTTAATATTTACATGACAGGAGAAAGCAACATAGTGGATGCTATTTCAGGCATATCAATGCAGTTTTCTGCGGGCATAGTTGTAGGTTTTGGTTTAAGCTTAGCATGGGTTTATGTACTACATCGACTCCAGAAACACAAATTCACTCACGTCTTAACAATAGGCTTTGTTTTAGCAACTTATAGCTTAACCACGTATCTTGGAGGTAACGGAATTCTAGCTGTTTTGGTTTTTGGTATAATTTTTGGAAACTATCACATAGTTAACAAAATTCTAAAAACAAAAATAAACATAGATGGACTACAACAACAACTTAGCGTGTTCTATGAAGAGATAGCCTTCCTTCTAGAAACATTATTCTTTGTCTCCTTAGGATTAATCTTTGTAATAGACACATCATTTCTACTAGCAGGCATAATGTTTACAGCAGTACTGCTAATAACCCGATTTGGAGCAGTAAACATTTCAACCGCAAAAAGCAGTTTATCCCAAGATAAAAAAATCATCACCCTCATGTGTGCATTAGGACTAACACCTGCCACACTTGCCATCCTCACAGTTACATATGGAATACCTCTAGCAGACACCTTTGTAAACGTTATAACATACGTGATTGTCTTCACAAACATAGTTACAGCAGGCTTTTCAATCTATTATTTACGAAAAAAGAAACAAGCCAAAAAAGAACGCAGTGAACAAAGAGAAATAGCAAAAGAGAACGACGTAATCGTACAGGAATAATTAGAGTGACGAGTTGCTGAGATTTGAACCCCACACACAGACGGTCTATAAACTAGTTTTTATCAACTACAATACACTATACACAAATCACATTATTTTTTCAACGCTACATTGTGGTTAAATTAGTTGAACCCTGAGTTTTTAGACAGCCTCCCCCCCCAAAGACATCTACTACCTCTGCAGACGCCTTTAGAGATAAAAAAAAACCATGCATCCATAACCAACATACAAATTCTAAAAAGTGTACTATAGCTTTTTGCAGTAGTTCACAATTGTATACATTCATAAAAATTTAAGACCACAAACTCAACACAAAAACCAACAAACCAAACTCACCCCACAGCCTTGCATTCGAATTATGGACACATGGAAAAAGAAGCGATCCTACGGGTATTGTTGAAGACATCTTAAGCTGTTGTGACAAGTGTCCGATAATTTAGAGCTACAACCGTCGCACATCGTTGCAGAAAACATAAAGTTTGTGTTTGACAAAATGGTTGAGCTTGAAATCTCTGAAAGCGTTGCTGATTTTATCGAGGGTCATGTGCCTAAACGTATTGGCGCGAAACATTATATGGTGCTTCGGCGTCAAGCGGATAAGTTTTATGGCAAATATGCGGAATACCTTAAAAAGTTACGTGTTAAGGTGCCAAAAAATGTGCCAGACAAAAAAGCAAGTCAGCCCGATACCGTTCAAAATCAATTTTGACCTTTCATGAGTTTACATGGTGATGATATATACGTACAACAATGTGTACGCGTGAACAGCGTTTAATCTGCTTTAATATATTTCCCTAATTAATTGTGAACTCGGCTGAAATTGGATAGTAATCGCCATTAGTCTGGTCTGGATATAAATAAGCAAAATTTTTCACGACACGATAATTCCCAGGGCTTAACTCACCAAGCCACCATTCCCAATGTATTTCCTCTTCTGTTATGCTACTTCTTTGTAATATGCGCATTTCCATTGTCCAACCATAATTTCCACCAAGGTCGGGCACTGGTTCCCAGTTGTTGTTAATCTTTTTTTCTACTTGATAAGGTGAGCCATAAGCGTAGTTATTTGGTACCACGTTTTTTATTATTAAGGTAAGTCCCGTATTTGTAAGGGTGTTTTCTTTTATTTCCAAAACTATGCCATCTAAAGGGTTTTCTACAACTTTATTGTCATCTAAGACTGTTATACACACTACGCAGGTTGTGATCGTTATGCAAACCATAAGTAATACTGTTAATACTTTTGTATTCATATTTACCACGCTTCGACAACATAGGCGTTATTTCTTGGCACCATTTTTATTACTCTCTAAAAATAAGATATTAAACAGGCATTTATTTCTATGTTTTAGCACAACTATTGGTCGATTAGCAAAGGAGAGTCGCGTTTAACACCATTACACCAGATTGTATGGTAAACAGAGCATAAAGCAGGCATAAAGGGAGTGCCGTAAATTAAAGTTGACATTACCTCAACGTAAGCATGTTGTTACTCCATGAGATTTCTAAAAAATGTACACTTTATTTATCGACGAACCCCTAAATGTAAAAATGTTGGCGGGCCCGCTGGGATTTGAACCCAGGGCCTCCAGCTCCGCAGGCGCAGTTTACACTCCAAACGTAGAAATAAGCCTAAATTGGGCAGATTTGCGATGGGGCTTCAGGCAGTATCTAGACTCACAAAACTATAGCACCGCCTACATTACAGACATATTACGCTATCTCGACAAACATTTTAAGATAATAAATCATCCGCAAGACATCATAGGCATATTTAGCCAAGTTAAAAAAGGCAGACGTAGTCTTTGGCTTGGCTTTCGCGTACTTTTTAATTATTTAGCCGCTCTAGGATACGACGACTTGATAATTAGCATACTTAGAAAATCGTTACCAAAAGCCAACTGTTTTGGTGTAGACCTAAAAGTCCCAGAAGAGCCAGAAATCATACGCTCGCTAAATGGAATCAAAAATGCTACACCAAAATATTTAGCACTGTATAACCTTCTTACTGATTCAGGCTTACGCCTAGTTGAAGCCATTAAAGTGATAACCGAATTTAACCCCGACAAAGTGGAGCATATTAACGGGTTTTGTCGTGTTGAAGTAGGCGCGTTTAGAGGTAATAAGCAAGCTTTCTATGGATACTTTACAGAATACACTTTTGAACTGTTGTGTCAAGTGTCGGATAATACGTTTAGAGCTGCAACCGCCGCACATCGCTGCAGAAAACATAAAGCGATAGCACCTAAATATCTTCGTAAGTTTGCGTTTGATAAGATGGTTGAACTTGAAGTGCCTGAAAGCGTGGCTGACTTTATTGAGGGTCGCGTACCTAAACGTATTGGCGCGAAACATTATATGGTGCTTCGGCGTCAAGCGGACAAGTTTTATGGTAAATATGCGGAATACCTTAAAACGTTACGTGTTAAGGTGCCAAAAAATGTGCCAGATAATTGAGTGGGGCTACCTGAACGTTATAAAAGTCCGTTTTAACCATCACATGTTCACAAGGTAAAAAGCGTATACGTGCTAACGTACATACGTGCCAATGCGCGACGGATTCACGGTTCAAGATGCGCTGTTCCGTCAGCCCCGAAGCACCTTACACTCTACATTAACGTTGCTTGTCACTTCACAATTTTTATCGGCGCCAACTTGTCTATTTCTTGTTGCACTACACTTAAAGCCTCATAGAATTGTCTGCCTGAGATAGAGTTCATAAAATCTTCAAGCGGGGCACTCAAAAATGGGTCATCCGTTGGTATGTCATAACCGCGTCTGCCTATGTACTTACCAACCTCTTCATAAGACATAGCTCCACATAGCATAACATATTCGCCACCTATATGCCACAATGCTACGACATAGTCAGGCTTGTTATTTTTGAACTGCGCTTTATTGACGTTCACTCTATAACCAATAAATTCTCCTGTTCGCTTGTCGCAATATTCTGTAACACTTTTCACTTCAACCGTGCCAAAGTTGGGTATGTCAAAATCTCTCGCTTGAACAAACGGAGCTGTTTTTGTTGTTCTCCAATCGCGTAGTGGTTCAGGGTAGTTATGAGGTAATGCCATGTTCTGCAAAATTAAATCAAACGTTTTCTCAGCTATTAAGCCATCTCTAACTTGTTTCAGCTTAGCAATCCGTTTTTTAGAACCAAGTGTCTTAAGCTCTGCATCGTCTCTCTCGTAGCGTGTCATGAAAATTTCGACAGAAAGTTCTATTGCCATGACTTGTGGTGATATAAAGCCGTACTTTTCAAGTATGTTTGTGTGTTGTGGGTAATTGTGTTCAAGTGTTTTGCTTTCAGTTTTGTCAGGGTTTAATGTGAAGAAAATTTGGTTTGCATCGTATTGAACAGACTTTTTCTTCGAAGCTAAGTGTTTTTTAACCTCAGTAATGTCGGCTGGTGTAGCAAGTTCTAGTCCTCTAAGTATACATGGACTTGCACTAAGTGACCGCATTGATATGCTATATGGGCATTTTCTTAAAAAGGGTTTATTCATGTTTATCATCTCTGTTTCTTAAAAATTGTTTTTATTTTTATATTGTATTTAATATGGTTATCTTCATAAAATTTTATATTTCTAATCATATGTATCAAACTGTATTTTTATATTAAAATAGTGAACGTAAAGTTCTCGTACACTCACGCACTAAACCAAGCTAAGCAAATACTGCAACACCAGAAAAACTGTAGTCAAACGTTACATGTCATCAAACAAACGCGCTATCACACATCAACTGGTCACTGCTTCAACACAATATCATCCAAAACCGTTCAATAAACGCAAACAGCCCAAACAATATTTGTCAGAAAAAACTTTACTACACCGCTCAACCGTCTCAAGTTGAAGAGATTTACGATGAACTTTACATCCAACAGCAAACATATCAAACCTATTATATAGACTTATCTCATCTAATAGATTTACGAAAAACATTACTTTCAACTATAGAAAGCGCCAGTCGGTGATGTAAACTTGTCTCATCCATTGGATTTGCGATAGACTTTACGTTCAACCGTAAACATATCAACGGATAATATAGGGTTATCTTTTCACTGTGAAACATGAACATGCGAACGTTACGTTCGAATCCGCCTATACATTAAACGCGACAGGTCGCGCGGTCACTGCGTACGTTGTATCCACACTTTACGTTGTGTTTGATATGTGTGAGCTTATTAAGGTTTAAGGTATGAATTTTTCCAGCCGTACTAACGTCGCGTATTAAAAGCTTTGTTGATTGCTCAACCGCCTTTGACAGTTCCAAACTGTCGTCGCGTCCACAATATGATTCAGCCGCCCAAAACTTTTTAGCAACTTATCCGTTGACGCCCTGCAGAATTTAAAGCCGCGCACGCGCACATAAACCTAACACCTGCGAAACATGGTTCGACGTGCAAGAAAAACTTTATAACAGTAAAGTGTATTAACAGTTAATATATAGAAGCGGTCAAAGTGCAAAATAAAGCCATTATACTTGTAACCGTTGCAGTTTTAGCGCTCGGCGCGGGCATATTCATAGTGCAAACAGGAATTCAAAACTTCACAACACCAGAACAACCGCAATACACGCCTGAAACAACAAACCCGCCATACGCACCGACCGCACCGCCATTTGAAGCTCCGATTACATACACGTATGAATATAAAATAGGAAAATTAGATTACGTTTCAACATTATGGGCAAAAATAGGCGACGAAAATATAAGGCTTTATGTTGACAATTATAATTTATATAAAGACTGCAATCAATTAGACGGGAAAAATGTTGTATTAACAATAACACACGCAAGTCAAGTACAACCAGACGGAATAATTCGCACATGGATATCAAGCGTTACACTCACACCAGCATCATAAATCTAATAGAAAAGTGAACATATATGTTCACTCAGTAAAGAGTACCCACCATTTTTTAACACACACAAAACACGCAGAACCGATAAGTTTATATAGGAGAAGTTGTCAAGGTTTTATATAGGATATATAAGTTCATAATTACACGGTAGTCTTTACACAGTGAACATATATGTTCACTTTTCTATTAGATTAGTTAAGTTTTTAGTTAAACACACGACCTAGATGTTCACGGAGCCACCCATAAAAACTTCTACCGACTGCACACATTCAAAAAATGTATACGGGTACCCAACACCACCTTTAAGACAACACCCAACACCTTCTAAGCGTCAGGATAGTCATAACTTTACAATGCTGCTTAACGGTGCCAAATTTTGCTCAGACATTCGAATGGACCAACCACGTGATAAGTAAAAACGGATTTAACCATCCGTCTGCACAATTACACAATTTTGCGACCGTGCGAACACATGACCTAAACGTTCACATAGATGCACCGTTCACTTTTACCAAACTTTGAACCGTGATAGGAGCGGTTAAGTATGTGCGTACATCTTATTTTTTGGTGAAATGTCATGTTAAGTAAAGCTGAAATAGAATTTTTGAAGAACCCTGAAAAATTCGATGCTAATTATAGTCGTGTGTTGCGTCATCGCATTAAAGTTAAAAGTGTTAAATGTGTGGAAGGGGCAACTTTGCTTTGGGGCAATAGGCCAACCATTACGGAAAACTGTAACGCCGTTACAAAATTCAGTAACGCCAATCCAAGCTCAAATCAAGCTTTAAATGCAAAAATAGTGGCGGGCCCGCTGGGATTTGAACCCAGGGCCTCCAGCTCCGCAGGCTGGTGTCATAATCCGTGCTAGACGACAGGCCCAGAACAGGAACTACACTACAACCCAGAGCTAAATAAACCTGACTCAAACAAAAAGCAATACTTAAAAAATAATGCTCAAACAAACGCATACATACACACCACCTACAGATAAAAAAATCAGCTGCGAGTATCTACAATTGTAAGGCAGCTCATCAGAAAAAATTTCTGAAATAACAAAAAATTTTGAAGGGGATACACTAGATGATTTTCCAACGGGCAATAACAAAAAAATATAGCTCAAAAAACAAACACTACCATAGTTTGTTTTCAGGGTTTCAGATAGAGCTCTACTTCTCAAAGAAGGATCAACATAACAAGTATATCAGGCACTATACAAAAATAGAGAGAAGAAAGGATTGTTATTGTTTGTTTAGGGCTCTTTCGAGAGCTTTGGAAACGTTTTGTTGACCCATGGCTAAAACATAGGGACCTAAACGTGGACCTTGGGGGGCACCCATCAAAATTGTATAAAGAATCTTGAAAAATTCGCCTGGTTTTAAGTCATTGTTTTTAGCGGCATTAAAAATGGTGTTTTGAATTTTGTCAGAACCATCTGCCGATGTTGCGGTTATGGCGGATAGGTTTTGAAGTAGTTCGGCTACTGCTTTTTTGGCTTCGGTACTTAGTACAACATTGGTTTCTTTGATTTCTTCAAAGTCACTTGACCAATTTTTTGTGTATTCAATACGTTTAATCAAGTCGGCATCAATTTTTTGATTTTTTTGCAGATATCCATATGTTTGTAGTTTTTCGGCAATGTAATCATTTAAACAATCTTTTGGAGCCATTTTTACAAGGAAAGCCAGTAAATTGTAGGGTACGTGAATGCTTGGGTTTTTAGGTGGATTCATTGACCAGCAGTACTGATAAAGCCCTTTTAGGCGTGTTGTTTCTTTTTGGTTGAGCTGTTTTTTATCAAAGTAAACGTCTTCAAGTTCATCAAGTTCATTCATGTATAAGGGGATGTCTGAAACATCTATACTGCGAGTTCCAACGAACCGTTTAAGCATCAACAATAGTAAAGATTGGGGGGAGCCATATTGGAGCCAAACTTGGGGGGTGAATACGTTTCCAGCGGATTTGGAAATTTTTTTGCCACCCTTATCGAGAAACATTTCATATTTTGCGTGGCTTGGGGGTTCAAAAGCTAATACTTCACAGCTAATGCGGTCGTTAATACGTACAGAATCTGCGATGTCTTTGCCATAGGCTTCGAAGCGAATATCAAGAGCTCTCCACCGAGCGGCAAACTCGCTTTTCCAGGTTAATTTACCATCACCCTTTTTGATGTCCATTTCTCCTTCATAGCCACATCCAGGAATTAGTCTGCCTTTAATTTCAAGTCCAATGCATTTATAGAAAACTTTGTCAGTTTTAGAGTCAAACCTGTAGGCTCTTGTTGTGTATAGGTGACCACATTTTTCACATATTGCAAAGTAAGGTAAAACTTCAGTGTAGGTTTCTTGTCCTACCTCTTCTTTTACTATTTGACCAACTTTTTGAGCGTTAGTTAATAGATCACGTATTTCTTTTAATAGTAACCCTTTTTTGTAAACTTCATTAGCAGAATAATACTTGTATTGAATCCCACATTTGTCTAATGCGTCAAGTAGTAGGCTGCTCATGTGTTTGCCATAACTTTCATGACAACCAAATGGATCAGGAATACCGGAAACGGGGTAACCAAGATATTTTTCTAAATCAGCATTTGTAAGTCCAGCGGGAACTTTTCTTAAACCATCCTTATCGTCACAATAAGCTATAAGTTCAGAGTTGTAACCCAAATCTTTTAGGGCTAATGAGACGGCATTGGAACGTGCGGCATCCCCTAAACTGCCAATATGGGGAAAACCAGAAGCCCCTAATCCCATTTCTGTTCGAATTAAACTTACATTTCGACCCAGTTGTTTTTCACGATCAATGACTTTCTGAGCCATCATATCATACCATGTTCCATGACCAATAGTAGTACTGGTTGTTTCTTCACTCAAGTCGGCTGCCTTCTTCAACATAGCTGCACAGTAGTTATAAAAAAATGTTTTATTCCATTTCCACAGACAAAGACATACATTTGAAAAGAGATTCACCCACAAGCCATCTTATGACAGTTAAAAGCAAACAAGTTATAACCACAAAACTGTTCACTCAAAAACTTACCGTGGCTACTTCAAAATATCGCCGTTATAGCAACATTACAACAAACATCGCATAAAGGGGTTGAGGGTTGTAATGTGGAAAGAAAACACTATAATTTGAAATACTAACGATATAGCAACTTGATTTTACATTGATAGTTTATATATCTCGGTTGTGTAGGTCTCTTCAGGCAGTTGTTTGATGTGAGGGCAACAGACGATAAAACAAGAGAAAACATTATCTTAGCAATGCA
>WQYG01000004.1 GCA_009781395.1 Candidatus Bathycorpusculum sp.
CAACCCATGAATGATCTGCGAGCAGGATTTAGAATACGCGCAAGCATATCATCCAACGCCTCACATACACACAAACAAATGTCCGTAGGTACAAGAACAACATTACCACCACCCAACACTGTTAACAGGATACGTTCTGCAAGTATAGGCGATATTGAGGCTGTAATATACTCTATTAACGATGGGGGAAATGGAAATACTCACGACATACACACAGACTCCACAACAGTAAATCAAGTTATTACACGGGTTCCCAATTTAACCCTGCACTACATAGCAATAGGAACCTAAAAGTGAAAAGCTATGTCTAGCGAAAAAATAGAAACAATACAACAACCTCCAACAACAGTACAGCAGCAAATATCTGAGCCGTCAAACTCTGTGCAACAACTAAAACCTAATTTAACTCCTCAAGCTCAAGAAGCAATCGCCACACTAAACATACGTGTCAACGATATGCTAACTCAGCTCAACACCGTTCTAAATATGCTTGTTAAAGAAAACGCCGAACTCAAACAGCAACAAAAAATGCCGATAGAAAGTACTGAGACAAAAACTCAAACTTGACATACACTTTTTTTCTTTTTAGTTTAAGCTCTACTCAAACTTTTTTAAAGAAACACTTTTTAAAAATTAGGGTTGTTTGTTTTCTCTGCTTGTTCTATCTTTTTTTGAGACGCGATACGTAAAACAACTAGAACAAGACACAACACCACAACTATAGTGATCACACAAACAACCACCCTATCTCGCAACCCAAAACCACCAACAAACACACCCCCACCACCAGGATACACATCACTACCCTCCATAACAGCTGTATTACCAGAAATCACACCTCCAAGTCTGTTAAAAGTTTCAACAGGAACATCCCCACCCGCATAACTACTACTAGAATACACCCCACCCCCTGTATCGGCCGTATTACGAACAATTTCGCCCCCAGACATAGTAAAAGCACCCGTATGATATACCCCACCACCCAAAACAGCAGTGTTACCAGAAATCTTACCCCCCGACAACATAGTAGAAACCCCAGTATACACTCCACCACCGTGGTCAGCTTTGTTGCCGGAAATTTCGCCCCCAGACATAGTAAACTCACCATAGGCCATATATACTCCACCGCCATGTCCAGCGGTGTTGCCTGAAATCGTGCCCCCAGACATAACAAAAGTAACAATCCCACTGCTACTTACGCCCCCACCGCGACCTTTGGAGGTGTTGCCCGAAATCTTACCCCCCGACATCATAAAAGTGCCACTGTTATATACGCCCCCACCAAATTCACCTGTGTTATCAGAAATTTCACCCCCAGACATAACAAACATACCCCAAGTATCTACTCCGTATCCGTTGTAGCCTTTGTGGCCAGAAATTATGCCGTTATATAAGTAAACAGATCCCATAGCACTTACTCCGCCGCCTATGGTGTTGCTTGTGCGGGTTATTGTGATGCCGTCAATTCGTAGTGTCGCGTTACGTACAACATGAAGGATAGTACCATTTACTGTGCCGTTTAGTTTATAGTATCCGTTTGGTTTGTTGCTTGTTAGGGTGATGTCTTTGTCTGCTGGAATAATAATACTAACGGGCCAATAGTTAGAGTTGCTGTCATCAGTGGTGCTTGTGAGTGTGATATCTTTGTCTAGGGCTATGGTTGTTGGTTTTTTTGTTGGGGCGTTGTTTATGGCGTTTTTGAGTTCTTCTTCAGTTTTAACATGGATGGCATTTTCTAAAGAAGTATCATCGGAACCATTTGTAAATATGTCTGTAAATATTAGTGTAGAACATAGTACTATGGCTATCAGTGAGGTTAGTAGTATAGTTTGTTTGTGAGAAATATGGAATGTGCCAATCACGTGTATACCACCGTATATGGGTGTATAGTAGTATTTTGTTGTTATTATTTTTTTGCTTTTTATGTTTTTGTTGCTAAATGTAGTACGCTGTAACATCTAAATCCCTATATTATTATTGGATATAGTTTTTTGAGTTTTATTCGTGCGTCTTTGGTAGTAAATTGCCAGTCAACGCCCTTTTGAGTTTGATTGCGTTGCCGATACCAAGTTGACAATTCTAAGTTAAGAACCTCAATACCACCAATATGTCTATCACCAAGACACTGCACAGCAAGAGCCGCAAGCTCAATCTCAGCAATATTAAGCCAACTACCATGCTTAGGTGTAAAATGAATTTCCAAACGCTGTGCCAAACCAAACGCCACATCCGCAGAAAAAGCCTCATACAAAGAAGACAACGTATGCGTATTGAGATTATCCATCACAAGCACCACCTTCTCAGCACAAGGATACACCTCCTCAAGCAGCCAACGTATTTTATGAGCCCAATCAACCTTTGTCCTACGCGGCAACGCCTCAGCATGACGCCAACCCCCAAGAGGCTCATTAAACATAAAAATACTACACACCCCCTGACGTATGTACTTGTAATCTACCTTCTCCGCAGAACCGGGTTGCATAACAAGAGATGGGAAAGCGTCTTCTAAGAGCTGATAAGGTTTTTCATCCATACAAACTATAAGGATACTTTGCATCATATGGTCGAGCGTAAACGGCTAAAATGTCTTCCATTTTGGCTACAAAGGCACTGTTGTGTTTGGGTGGTATGCACCAGCAGGTTTTCAGGTGAGGTTAAAGTTGTGTTTTTTTTAAAAGAAAAGAAGGTGTTGTGTGTGTTGATGGTCTGTGTGTCTAAAGGTTGAAAGGTGTGGTTTTAATATTTGACGTTGCAGACGTTTGGTGTTGCTTTTAGTTGTGTAACAATTTCGGGTGTTACTATGTGGTGTAGTACGTAGACGCTTATGGCGTGGCCGGTGCTTATTTGGCGGCTGTAATTGGCGCGGATGTTGATGTTGTTTTCAGCTAGAACTTTATCAATATTTGCAAATACGCCGGGGACGTCTTTGTGGTGTATAAAGAGGGTGAACACAGGTTTTTCTTCTACTTGAATGTTTTCACTTGCGTTAACGGCGTTGATGAAATCTCCGCAATTAAGGTAGCCTGAGAGGACGCGTGCGATTTCAGTAGAGGTTTCAACTTGAGCTTCAACTGTTGATGCACCCAAATGACTGCTCAATACCACATTATCAAGTTCTTTTAATGGGTCATTAAAAGGGTCGCCTTCTGTTTTGGGTTCTTCTCTGTAAACGTCTGTTGCATAGCCGCCAATTTTTTTCTCTTTAAGAGCATTATAGAGAGCTGCTTGGTCAATATTGTTACCCCGCGAAGTATTTATGATAAAAGCCGTAGACTTCATCTGCGATAACTCTTTTTCACCTATAATGATGTCTTTACCGCCTGTATGAATGCTAATATAATCCGCCGCTTTAAGAACTTCTTCTTTGCTTACATATTTAATCCCACTTTCTTGATTGGGATAAAGATCATAACCAATAATTTCCATATCAAACCCACGTTTAGCAATTTGAGCAAGCTTTTGACCAATCCTGCCACAACCAATAATGCCCAAAGTCTTATACGCAAGCTCAGTTCCTTCAAACTTCTTTTTTATCCAAACCCCATTTTTAAGCGAATGATGCGCTTGAGGCGTATTACGCGAAATACCTAACATTAAGTCAATGGCTAACTCTGCCACCGCATTAGTACTCCCATAAGGAGCAATCTTTACCACAATACCATACTCAGAAGCAGCAGTCGCATCTATATTATCATAACCCACTCCTGCCCTACCAATGATTTTAAGATTACCTTTTGCACCCGCCTCAATAACTTCACGCGTAACTTTAGTGGCACTTCTTACAACTAACGCATCAAACTGTCCTATATCCGCAAGTAACCCGGTTAAATCACGTTTCCTTGTATCCGTTTCTATTCCCGCATCATGAAAAACTTTTAGGCCTTGCGCCTCTAAACCATCATTTAAGAGTACTTTCACAGCAGAATCTCTCCTTCAAATAACTAACAAAAACTAATGTGATTATTAACTAATAAAGTTCTCTAAACAAAAAAACTCAAGCTTTACATTTAACCTTCGGCTGACTAACCCTTGTTGACGCTATCTCAAAAGTATTAACCTGCCCACAATAAGGACACTTCAAACGCCGACGATTACCATACCGCAACGAAGTCAACGTAGCCCCCGGCACCCAATGAAAATTAAACCCCTTCCTACAATTCGGACAAACCAACCTTGAAGTATAATGAGGCCCATACCGCGGCAACAAAATAAAAAAAACTAAAAAACCAATCGCCACAACAGGCACAAGAACATAAACTAACTCCATAAACAATCAACACCAAAAACATTCCAACACTAATTAATCTTTAGGTCCATTAACTTTTCAAAACAAACCTGCAGGTATTGCCAAAATTGCTAACAGAAATACTGCCCCCTCCTGTATTCACCTTTTCAGCTCCGATAAACTCTAAAATATTTCTATAAACATTTCTAAACCCTTGGCATCAAAATATTCTCAACTTCAAAAAGAAATAGTGTTGTCTTTAGAGATCCTTGAATTCTCTGTAGACTTTACAGTTATGTTGTCTGGGTTGTCGTTATGGTTTGATGTATTTTATGGCTTCTTCGATGTTTTGGAAGCCATATTTTACTTGGTTGAATTCTTTTTTCAGTGTCATAACGTCTGTTTTTACTTGTTCTGGTGTGCGTTTGCCTTTAATTATGTCTATCATTAGGTCGCAGAGGTGTTTGATGTCGCCTTCTTTCATGCCGTGGCGGGTTACGTCTTGGAAGCCCACGCGTAGGCCTGCGGGGTTTTCTTTGTCACTTTGGTCATCATAGGGTAGCAAGTTTTTGTTAAGTATGATGTTTGCGTCTTCTAGGTCTTGGGCGATTTTGTTGCCTCCGCCAAATGCTCTAATGTCTAAGGCAAGTTGGTGTGATTTTGTGAAGCCTTTGTGTTCTGCAACAACTTTTATGCCGTTTTCGTACAAGTATTGGCCTGCGGTTTGGGCGTTTTTAACGATTTGGGTGGCTAATTCTTGGCCGAAAAGTTTCATTTCAAGACATGCAATGCCTAATGCGGGTAGTCGGCCAAGGTGTGTGCTTGAGGCGGTTAAGGGGAATACGGCGTGTTGGATTTTTCGCACGGCTTTTTCTTTAGCTGGTGTGTCGGGGGTGCCCATGATTACGCCGCCTTGGGGGCCTGGGAAGGTTTTGTGTGTGGAGGCGGTGATAAAGTCTGCGCCTTCGCGTAGGGGGTCTTGGAATTGTCCGCCTGCAATTAGGCCTAGTACGTGTGCGGCGTCGTAGGCTATGTATGCGCCTGCTTCGTTACAGGCTTCTTTGAGTTCTTTTATGGGGTGTGGGAAGAGAAATAGGCTGCCGCCGAAGGTGACGATGCCTGGTTTTGTGGTGCGTATGACCTGGGCGGATTTGTCGGGGTCTATGTTAAATTCGTTAATGTCGTAAACATGGTTGATGTTGTCTAAGCCTAGGATGCTGCCTGCTAAGCCGGTGTAGTCGTGGCTTATGTGGGCGCCACAGCTTAGGGGAGTTACGACCATTTTGTTATTTTTTGATGCGACTGCTAAACCTTTGAAGGTTGCTGTGTTTGCGTGAGTGCCTGAGATTAATCGGACGTCTGCCCATGTGGTGTGAAATAGGTTTTTTATGGCGTCTGTTGCGTGGTCTTCGATTTGGCTGCTGTATTTTTGACCTTGGTAAAAACGTTTTTTTACGTGTCCTTCGGGGTTGTTGTCTCCTTCTGCGTAGCGTGTGGCAAGGTCGTGGGATAGGTCAAGCATTTGGCATACAGCGGGGGATTTGATGCCTTCGCTTGCAATCATGTTTATGCATTCGTTGTTGCGGTATTGTTCATGTTTTTTTGTTGTTTCTATTAAGTCTAAGATTATGTTTTGCAGGTCTTTCATTATGTTTCTCACGCTGTTGTTGACTACCAACGGATGGGGTTTGCAGTATTTAGCCGTTACTGGCCGATGTTTGAAAGGTTAGTTGGGTGTTTTATGGTTGGTTGCTGTTTGGACTTATTTTTTAGGTGGACCTAAAATTTATATATGTTCATACACATAATTTAGGTGTGCCTAAAAATCGGAGGAGGAAACAAACCTTGCAAAAATCAACCCAAGACTACCTAAAAACCGTTTACAACTTATCCAAAAACAAAGAAGAAGTAGTAACCACAACAGAAATCTCCCAAAAACTTGACGTAGCCCCCGCTAGCGTAACAGAAATGCTAAAAAAATTAGCCGAAGAAGGCTACATAAAATATTCCCCCTACCACGGCAGCACCCTTACCGAAAAAGGCCTAAAAGAAGCCCAAAAAATAACCCGCAAACACCGCCTACTTGAAAGTTTTCTATCAAACGTGCTACGCATAGGCAAAGATAAAGTACACCAAGAAGCCTGCCAAATGGAACACTCTCTCTCAGACGAAGCAGAAGAATCCCTCTGCCGACTCCTAAAACACCCCGACACATGCCCAGACGACAACAAAACAATACCCGCATGCGACTTACCCTTCTCAAACTGTGAAGAATGCATCCAACTACACGAAAAAGGCCTAGAACAAGTTGGAAAACGCGACAAAAACCTCACCTCCATACGCGAACTAAAAAGCGGCACATTTGGCAAAATAAGCTTCATCCGAGGCGAACACAAAGTACTTCAACGACTCTTAGACATGGGCCTTACACCTGGAACAAGAATTCAAATTATTAAAATAGCACCAATGGACGGCCCCGTAGAAATTGCTGTTAGAGGCTCCAAATTAGCCCTAGGCCAAAACATCGCTTGCAACGTGTTTGTAGAAGTAGAATAACTTTTACTATAGGAGAAAAACACCATGACCTCTCAAAATACACCTGCCAATACTGCTGATGATTGCTCAAAAAATAACACCCATACAATTAACGCTGCAAAAACTGATAAACAGTTTACTTTTGCTCTTGCCGGAAACGCAAACGTAGGTAAAAGCGTAATCTTTAACCAGTTAACTGGATCTAATCAAATAATTGGCAATTGGCCAGGAAAAACCGTTGACCGCGCCGAAGGCACACTACGATTTGAAGGACATGACATTAAAATTATTGACTTACCAGGCATTTACTCTTTTTCAACATTTTCTATGGAAGAAATTGTTTCCCGCGATTACATTGCCTTAGAACGACCTGACGCCGTCATTAACGTAGTTGATGCCTCCGTTTTAGAAAGAAACCTATTCTTTACCCTACAGCTTATAGAAATGAATGCCCCAGTTGTTCTAGTTTTAAATCAAATAGATGTTGCAAAAAACAAAGGCATACTTATCGACAAAAACAAATTATCAGCGTTACTAGGTGTTCCTATAGTTTTTGCTACCGCTACTCGCGGAGAAGGCATTTATGAGGCTGTTACAGAAGCTGTAAAAATTGCAAACAGCAAACCTAAAAGTAAACAACTAAAATATCATAAAGACCTTGAAGAACAAATTGAAAAATTACAACATATAATTGAAAAAGAAAAACTCAACTTGACATATCCGACTCGTTGGATAACAATTAAATTACTTGAAGGCGACACAGAAATTACAAAACTGGTCGCTGAAAAATCAAAAACAGTCATTTTACACTTAAAACTCATTTCATCAGAGTTTGAAAAGCATTGTCAAGAGAAATGCTTTTCTATTATTGCCTCTGAACGTTATGCCCTAACAAGCTCTATTGTAGCATCTTCGCTCCAACAAGAAGAAATCTCACACCCCCTTACCGACAAACTAGACTGGTTTGCCACCCACCGCATATACGGCTACCTAACAGCATCTGCCATAATTGGCGGCTTACTACTCTGGACATTTTTTGTAGGAAATCTATTCTCAGGTTTAATCTCACAAGGACTAAACCTAATCTATTCAGTTAATCCCGAATTGTCAACATCAACACCTATTCTAAGCATTATCCTTAACGGCTTTTGGGGCGGAATAGACGCAGGCTTAACACTAATAATCCCCTTTGTCATCCCCTTCTACCTACTATTAGCACTCATAGAAGACTCTGGCCTACTAACACGTGTAGCATTCATGATGGATAGCGCAATGCACAAAATCGGACTACACGGTAAAGCCCTAATCCCAATAATTCTCGGCTACGGCTGCAGCGTCCCCGCAATACAAAGCTGTAAAATCATGGAAACAAGACGAGAACGACTCCTAGCCGCCTTTGCCATAACGTTTGCACCCTGCTCTGCCCGAACCATAGTACTCTTTGGCATGGTCGGCCTATTTGTAGGCATACACTGGGCACTACTACTATACATTGTTAACCTTGCCATAATCTTCACCATGGGCAGAATTGCCATGAAAGCCGTTCCTGGAAAATCCACCGGCCTAATCATGGAAATGAGCAGCTTCAAACGACCCTCACTAAAAATCGCCCTAAAACAAACCTGGACCCGCACAAAATCCATCATATACATAGTCTTCCCCATATACATCATCGGAAGCGCCCTCATCCAAATACTATACTTCTATGATATACTCACACCCATAAGCAACACCCTCTACCCCCTAACAGTCCTATGGCTAGGACTACCCGCGTTTGCAGGCATACTATTATTACTTGGCGCCGTTCGCAAAGAACTAATAATCTTAGGCGCAGCAGCCATACTTGGCACAACAAACCTACTCATAGGCTTCACCCCAATACAACTAGTAATAATGGCCCTAGTAGCAATGCTCTACATCCCCTGCGTCTCAACAATGACCATGCTCGGCAAAGAATTCGGATGGAAAACAGCCGCCACAATCTCACTAGCAAACATTAGCACAGCAATAATAATCGGAGGTCTAACATTCCAAATCCTAAACCTCCTCACATAAAAAACGATTCAGAAAAGTATTTGACGACACAATGATATGTTTTGAAAGTTTATCTTTAGCTAAACATTTTTTCACTATATGAGAACCAATTTTACTAACTATCCATAGAGGAAAATAGTTTATCTGATTATTTTTCGTTCTGTTCTTTTTTGCCTCTTTTTAAAATAGAAAACTAAACCTATGGCAACACTACTTACAACTATAACGATAATGCCGATAATTAGCACTAACCTAACAATTAACACTATGACAATTAGATTCATAGCACTTATAATGTTGCTCCTTGAGAGAGAGTCAAACATATCCGAGGATAAAGCACCATAGTAACCCATTGGTACATATTGTTCATTTACCGCTAAAACTTCAGCTTCAGTGTTAGATTTAGTGTACTTGTAACTGGTTCCTCCAATTACATATAAAATATCATCAACAATGGCAACGCCAAAATTTTCTCGAAATATTGGTGTTCCCTTGTTAGATACCTGTGTACCATTAGAATCATAACTCCAATTAGTTAGATACGTTGTGCCGTATTGTCTTCCTAAAACATATATTCTTTGAGGCGCATAAACACCTGTTGTTGTCTGAGTTGCAAAAACGCTGTTAAATATAAGTATTAGCGGAGATTCTTTTCTTATTTCAGTCCACTCATTAGTTGCAGGATCATAAATCTCAGAAGTGAGATATAAACTAGTAAATACTATCTTATTATCCACCACAACGGGTGCATAATAATGCAAAGTGGTATTAGGCATATGCGTTTTTGCAGTCCATGAATCAGTAACTGGATTATACATAAACACGGGGCTGCCAGAGTTCACGGGACTACCAGGGTAACTTGTAAAAACATAAATTTTTCCATCTACTACACACGCTGTCAAACCCGCTTCAGCAAAAGGCAGAGCAGCTTTAGTGCTCCAACTGTTACTGTTTGGATTATACACCTCAACAACATCATATGTAATCCATCTACTTCCATCAACAATATAGCCTCCTATACAGTAAATTTTACCTTGATATTCCGCAATAGCAAAATTATGCCTCGCCGTAGGCATAGGCTCCAAAGTAACCCATGTGTCAGTCTTTGGATCATACCGCTCATTAGTCCCAACAAAATCTGTAGGCCGCAAAAAATCATCAAATGTCCTATGACCCCCAATAGCATAAATTTTCCCCTCAACAGCAATAACTCCCATACCTGAACGCGCCTGATTCATTGAAGCTTTAGTACTCCAAGAATTCTCAACGTAATCCGATGCCCAAACAGAACTAAATCCAGCTACAAACGATCCACAAATAAAAAACAAAATTAACATGAAAGCAAACGCTTTATTCAATGATAACACCTAATACTTTATTACTTTTTTTACGTATAAATCTTTTGAAAGCTGTATGTAATTGTGTTATTTTGCTTCCAATAATTCTTGCAATTATGTCCTTTATGTATTTTACTTTTTAGTGTGTACGCTCTTTTTTGTTGTGTTATTATTCTTCTTGTTTTGGGTTTTTAGGGATAGCCCAGTGGTCAATAGTTGTGCCTTTTACCCATTTGCCGCCTATGCTTTTTACGGTGTCGTTGATGTCTTCCCATTCGGTTTTTAGGAACTGTGTTGGTTTAACAATGACGTAGTCTCCTGATGAGGTGAATTTGAGTACTTTGCGTTGTTCTTTGGTGAATTCTTCTTCAAAGCCACATGTGTCTTGGTTTGTTTCAGGTTTGGCGCCTAGCGTTTTGACTCCTGTGCCTATGTTGGTGGATGCAGAAGGTTGATTTGGTGTTGTTAATGTTTGGATTAGTGATTTTTGTTGTATTGATGTTGTTTGGGTAGTTGGGGGGTTTTTTGGAGTTGTATCTGTTACTGTGGGTGTTGGTGTTATGGGTGTTTGTGGTTGAGGTGATGTTTCGTAGGTCAGTTCTGGGGTTGGTGTGCCTTCTGGTATGTCTTTGAAGGTGTCGCTTCTGATTATGGTGGTTACTTGTTTGGTGAATGCGTCGTATTTTATGTCAATTAGTTCCATGTCTTGGGGGTAGTTATGTTGGGTTGGTTTGTCTTGGAGTGCTCGTATTAGTTCTTCTGGTGTGAGTTTTAGTATTTTGTATTTCAATGGGTTTTCCTCTTTGTGTTTTTGTTGTTGTGGTTTAGTGGTTGTTTTTTATTTTGTTTTTGGTTTGTAGTTTGTGCCTGTTACTTTGCATTCTTCGCATTCTTTGTTTAGGTATGTTCCGCGGGAGAATACGCAGTTTATGCATGGTCCAATTTCTCCGTCTAGGTCTAGCATAAAGATGTCTTCTATGTGTTTTCCTTCTTCTTTGGTTGTGGTGATAGTTTCGCGTATGAAGCATAGATCTAATTGTTTTTCAAATTCTACGATGTCTTCGTCGCTGTCTGCTTCTATTTCATCAATTTCTAAAAAGTATGTTTGTGTTGTTGGGTGATTGTTGTATACTATTTGTAATGTGTCGTATTTGTTAATTAGTTCTGTTAATTTTTGTGGGTCTAATGAGTCTATGTTGTAGTAGTGGCCCTGTCCGAATTCGATGTAGAATTCGTCTGGAAATTTGCATTCGTGTGTTACGGTTTTTCCGCGGTAGAATGGTTGAAGTGTTGGTGGTAGTTTTTTCATTGTGTTTCACTTTAGTTTATGTTTTTGTCTTGTTTATGGGGTTATCTCTAGGTGTTGGTGTTTTTGTTGTAGGGTTCTCGTTGTTGGTTGGCTTGTTTGAATAATTGTTTGAGTTTTTCGTTGTCGGCTCCTTGTCGTATGGGTGTTAGTATGTCTGTTAATTGGTTGTTTTGCATAAGGCAGGGTTTGAGTTTTCCGTTGCTTGTGATGCGTAGTCTTGTACAGTGCATGCAAAAGTCTGTGTTTTCAATTGGATGAACTACTTCTATGGTTGTTGTGTTTGGCAGGTGATAGATTAGGCGGTTGTGCATGAAGTGTCGTTGTTTGATGTTTAGGGCTTTTTGGCGTAACATTTCTTTTTGTTCGTCTAAGCTATGATGATATTGTTTGTAGTATGTGTCATTGATGTTTACGGGGTCAAGCTCTATAAGTTGCAAAATTACTCGCGTTTTTTCTGCGTAGGCAATCATGTCTGAGCTGTCTTGTTCGTTGATGCCTTTGAGTATAACCATGTTTAATTTAACAGGGTTAAAGCCTGCTTTAACGGCCGCTTCTATGCCCGCTAAGGCTTTGTCAAGGGTGCCTGATGTAAGTTTATGATAAATTTCCGAGTTAAGGGTGGCTAAACTTATGTTTATTCTATTTAGTCCTGCAGTATGTAGTTCTTTAGCTATGTCTGATAGCATGGAGCCATTAGTTGTCAATGACAAGTCCTTTAAACCTGCAATGTCTGCAATGCCTGATACTATTTGGCAGAGATCTTTTCGCATTAGAGGCTCTCCGCCTGTAAGCTTTACCCGTGTAACTCCTAAGTCAACTGCTACTTTTGCTATGCGCACAATTTCTTCAACAGTCATTTCTACATTGTTTGACTGTTCAGCTTCTCCTTCTCTGTGGCAGTATGTACAGTTGTAATTGCATTGTTGCGTAACAGATATTCTCAAGTTAAGCAACGGTCTACCAAACGTATCGTGTAATACTGATAATGGTTTCATTGATGTTCACGTGCATGTTTGATGATGTGAGGTGCCTCGGGTAAAATAAGTTTTTCAACCGCTGTTTTTACTGCATTAGGTGATCCTGGAATACAAAAAAAAGCTTTACCTGCCGCAACTCCTGCAATTGCACAAGACAACACCGCCGCAGAGCCTATGTCATTAAAACTAATTTGTCTGAAAAATTCGCCAAACCCCGGTAATGTCTTCTCTAAAAGAGGTGAAACGGTTTCAATAGTTACATCCGCAGGTGCAATACCTGTGCCACCTGAAAAAATAACCACATCCAAATCACCTATGGCTAAACTATCTCTAAACGCTTTAGTAATCATTGCTTTATCGTCTAAAAGAATCTCTTTATACATTACAACATGACCTGCGGTTTGAATTAGTTCTTGAATGATATCTCCCCCCAAATCTAATAGCGGCTCATTTTTTTCCATTTGACGATAGTATCTAGAAGTGCTGCAAATATAAATTGCAAAACAAAGTTTCTTCTGAGCCTGCTCTTTATGATGGTTTGAGATTTCACTCATGTTGCAATCAGACCTGCTTATATTTGCGTATGACCTGTATATTTTGAATTGATGTTGTAGGATATTGTCCATCGTTATCCTTTTCGTATTGTTTAGTCATATCCCAAATTGTCAACAAAGCAATGGACACTGCTGACAAGGCTTCCATTTCTACACCCGTCTGTGCACGAGTTTTAACAGTTACAAAAACTTTAATGGCTGTTTCATTTAACACTTTAGAGCAAACTTCTACATTGGTCAACGGTAAGGGATGACAGAGAGGGATTAATTCACTGGTTTTTTTAGCAGCCAAAATGGCTGCAATTTTAGCCGTGTAGAGGGGATCACCTTTAACAGTTTTTCCTTCTATAATCCTATTTATGGTTTCAGGTTTCAGATGAATGACCCCTGACGCTGTTGCTTCTCTTAAAACTTCATCTTTTCCCGAAACATCAATCATAACCATACTCTTATCCTCACAATTGTTTGGTTTGTTCCCATACTTGTATTAATTTTCGTATAACTCTTGCTTTTTCTGAAGCTTCATTAAAACTATACAGCCTAACTCTGCCATACAAATACTGCTTTAAAATTCCCTCAGACTCCAAAACCCGTAAATGCTCATCAGTGGTGGCAAAATTTATTTTTATACGACGCGCAATATCTGAAACATTTAACTGCCCTAAAGTATTGAGCAATTTTAGAATTTTCATACGGGGCTTGGACGAAAAAACTTCCTCAAACTCCATTAGATTCACCGGTGCTCCATTTTAAGCAGTATGTACAATTCACGCTCTAACTCTCCTGCCGGAATAGTTGGTAAAGAAATCATAGTTGAACGCCCCCGTGAAGTAACAGAGCCCACTTCAGTTTTTACAAGACCCATCTGAGTAAAACGTTGCAAATATTTCCATAATTGCGTGTGACTATACGATTTTTCTTCATATTCCTCACAAATAACAGTGTAAGCTTCTTCAACCTCTGTTAAAGTAGCAAAAGCATCCTTATTCTCTTTAAAGTGACGCGCAACTGCAAGAAGCAACATTTTCTCATGCAAACCTAACCCATTGAGTTCACTACGTTTAACTGTAGGTATAATAGTCGAAACTGCTTGCCGAACACATTCAGGCTCAACACATTCTGCATCTTGAGCATCCGCATATTTACCTGAACGCCATAGCAACTCTATACCAAAACGAGCATTTCCCGTCTCAGCAGAGGATAACTCAGCAATTAAACACACAACATCCTCTGAAACAGTAGCTATTTCAAACGCTAACTTTACACGATCATCTAGAATGTCTCTTAAGGATTCTTTACCATACCGTTCCAAATTAACAATGTTACGTTGAAGAGTGCTCTGAGAACTATCATCTAAAACTCTAAACGACAAAAGATTCCGCTGTATGAAAATAAAAGAAACCCGCTGCGGTTTACCCTGATGCATCTCATGCAGCCTTGTAAGCTCATAAACAGCATCTGAACCTTCTTTCTCAATTAAACTGTCAAACTCGTCAAGAGCTAAAATTACAAACACCTGCTCCTCCTCAAGCACCTGCAAAAACACTTGAAGAATCTCACCTGCAGAATAACCTCGAGAGGGAAAATTAGACCGAAAAACCGTTACCGCTTGATGCAAAACATGCGCCAAATTACCCCGATACTCACGACAGTTAACATGAATATACCGAAACTTGATACCTTTTTTACCCACTTCAATGCTGATGTTTTTACCAAACGTTTGACAAAGCACAGTTTTCCCTGTACCCACTTCACCTGTTACAATAACCCGCTGTGACATACGATCAGGACAACGAGTAAGAAAACTGAAAAACTCCATCAAAAGCCGACTTTCACGATCTCTATGAAACATACGTGCTGGAAGATAATTTATGTCAAGTTTTGATTCGTCTCTAAATACACTTTGATGAGTCATCACTTCACACGCTGCTCCTATCGTTATAAATTATTAATAGTAATAGTCTAGTCAATTACCCTAATAAATCAATAGTTTATCAACTGTTGACTGATTTTTACGTGTTGCTTTATGATTTTCTTATTGTGGTTCAGAAAGGTTTTTCCCCTTAGTAGGCTAATACTGAAATTTAAGGTAGGAATGCACGATAGCCGAAGTGAGTACTAAATCTGAGAAATCCGTAATTGCTGTTGGGCTTATTCAAACGGCTGTTTCAGAAGATATGGCTGCTAATTTGAAAAAAACCCTGATAAAAATTGAGGAAGCCGCCAAGAAAGGTGCACAAATTATCTGTTTACAAGAACTTTATCACACTCGTTACTTTCCTCAAGAAGAACAACAAAATGGTGCTCAAAAGTATGCTGAAACAATCCCCGGTAAATCTACCCTGGCATTTTCTGAGTTAGCAAAAAAGTATAAACTTGTCATAATTGTTCCCCTATTTGAGCAAGCATCAAATGGTAAATTTTACAATTCAGCTGTTGTAATTAACGCTGATGGCGTATTGCTTGAGACGTATCATAAAATTCATGTTCCTCAGGATCCTCTGTTTTATGAGCAGAATTATTTTGAGTTAGGTGATTTGGGTTATAGGGTTTACAATACTGCATATGCAAAAATTGCGGTGCTTATTTGTTATGATCAATGGTTTCCTGAGGCTGCAAGAATTTGTACTCTTCAAGGAGCTGAATTGCTGTTTTATCCAACAGCGATTGGTTATATTAAGGATCATACTTCTGCTGACGGAGATTGGCAAGGCGCTTGGCAGACTGTTCAACGTGGACATGCTATTGTAAATGGGGTGCATGTTGTAGCCGTTAATCGTGTTGGCTGTGAGGACGAGCTTGAGTTTTGGGGTGGAAGTTTTGTTTGTGACGCCTTTGGAAGCATTCTTGCCCAAGCAGGCAACAAAGAAGAAACTCTAATAGTTCAAGTTGACCTATCCTTTAACAAACGCATTCAAGATGGATGGGGTTTTCTTAGAAACAGACGCCCTGATACCTACAAAACCTTAACCGAAAAAAACAATCTTAGCAGTTAACTATAGGAGAAAAAATGAAATGACTGATAATAATGATAGTAATAATGTTGATGTTGATAATATTGCTGGTAATGTTTTTCCTCTTTTAAAGATTCCTGTTGAATTAGGGTATCGTATGCCTGCGGAGTGGGAGTGGCATGATGCTATTTGGCTTAGTTGGCCTCATGATCCTCTAACTTTTCCTGATTGTGTTGAAAAAGTTGAAGCCACATACGTTCAAATAATTAAAGAAATTCATGAAAGCGAAAACGTAAACCTCTTTGTAAAAGATAATGTTATGCAAGAAAAAGTTGTTAACATGTTGCAGACTGTAGGGGTGGATTTTGCTAAACTTCGTTTCTTCTTGTTTGACTATGCCGATGTCTGGTTCCGCGACTATGGTCCAACCTTTATTATAAATAATAATCAACAAAAATTAGCAATGGTTAACTGGATCTTTAACGCCTGGGGCGACAAATATGATGAATTAATCAAAGACAAAGCCATACCTCAAATAATTAACAAAACTCTACAGTTACCCTGTTTTAACCCTCCCCTTGTTATGGAAGGGGGCTCTTTTGACGTTAACGGTAAAGGCACTCTTCTAACAACTGAGCAATGTCTTCTTAACACCAACCGAAACCCCAACTTTACCCGCACCGACATTGAAAACTATTTAAAAACACATCTAGGTATTACCCATTTTATATGGCTTAAAAACGGCATATGTGGCGATGACACCGATGGACACATTGACGACTTGGCACGATTTGTAAACCCCACAACAATTGTCTGCGCTTACGAAGACAACCCCAACGACCAAAACTATGCTGCACTCAAAGGTAACTATGAAATTCTAAAAACTGCAACAGACCAAAACGGCCACCCCCTTAACATTATCAAACTACCCATGCCCGGTAACATGATAGGTGATGAATGCATGCTTCCTGCAAGCTACACAAACTTTTACATCGGTAACACCAAAGTGCTCATGCCCACCTTTAACCACAAAAATGATGCTGTGGCATTGACAATTTTGCAGAGCCTGTTTCCTAATCGAAAAATTGTAGGCATCGACTGCTCAGATCTAGTTAACGGGTATGGAACAATCCATTGCATCTCTCAACAACAGCCTAGCATAAAACAAGAGCAGTAACTCTTCTTTTTAGCTAGCAGTTTAATCTGTTGGCTTTTTAGAGGGTTTGAGATAGATTTTGTGCAACATAATGGCTGTTTTATTATGCCTTGTTTTTTGGTTTGGTCTTATTTGAATTTGTTAAGGGTTTCTTCTAAGGTGTCAAAGTTTTTGATTATGGTGTTGCAGTGAACTTTGATCCATGGGCTAAGCTGTTCCATGTCTGAGACAACAATGATTGTTTTGCCTTTACGTTTAGCGTAAAACATTTCCATACAAGCCCCTGCGCTAAGTTTGGGCAAATACACTACCATTATGTCACATCGGTCTGCGTCATCTAGGTCGCGTTGCACAAAATCATATTTTTTATGAGATGAAGGTTCACATTTTTCTTGGTTTTTGTAGAGGTATTTTTCGCGTTTCCATGGGTCGATGACTTCAAAGCCGAGTTTTTGACTTATGTTTGTGATAATGTTTCGATAGTGTTCTTGATTGTCCTCCATGCCAAGAATTGGTCCTGAGATAAACAATTGTTTTTTCATGTGTGGGTCTCTGTTGTTGAAATCTGTTGCATGTTTAATTTGTATTACTGTATGTTCGTGGTGAAATGTGGTTTATGAGGGTGTAGTTTGTGTGTGGTGGAATGTTGTTGTGTTAGGTTTGTGGGTTTTGGGTGTTGTTGTGGTTTGTTGTTTCATGGTTTTGTTGGTGGTTTGTGTGTTTTTTTCAGAAATCTTTAAAATTCTTTGTTTTGTTGTGTTTGGTTACGTGAAGTTTTATGGATGAATTGGTTATAAAACGTGTTCAAGCAGCTCTTGATGATATTAGGCCACAGCTTCAAGGTGATGGTGGGGATGTAGAGTTAGTTGGTGTTGAGGGTGATGTGGTTAAGGTTCGTTTGGTTGGTCATTGTGCGGGGTGTCCTATGGCTCAAATGACTCTTAAGAATGGTATTGAGGCTCATGTTAGGGCGTGTGTGCCTGAAATTCAAAGAGTGGATTCGGTCTAGTTTTTAGGCTGATTTTTATTTTTTTTTTGGTTTTGTTGTGGTTTGTTTGTGTTGGGTTTGCGCCCCCGCGTTTTGAGCTTTTTTTGGTATGTTACTTGCATGGTAATATTGTAGTTTATTGTTTTACTGTTCTACAGTTGATTTTTTACAAAATTTTAGGCGTTATGCATCATTTATCCATGTTGAATGTGTATTTCTGTTGATTATGTATACAGTTAGATATGTTCTGATTATGCGACATTTCTTATATAATTGATTAGATATTAGATGTATATTCAATAACATTACCATAATGTTATTAAAAAATCAAGATCGTGAGAAAAAAATGAACAACAATATTAAATACCAAAAAGAGATTCAAACCAAACTAACAAAAAACCTCTTAGACATGATAGTATTACAACTAATAAACCAACAATCAATGCACGGATACCAAATCATCACAAAAACACGTAAAGCCTTCGGCGTCCACTTTGGACCAAGCACAGTATACCCCCTCCTATCAAACCTAGAAAAAAAAGGCTACCTTAGCAGCATATGGGACATGACCGCAGAAAAACCACGCAAAGTCTTCTCAATAACAACCGCAGGAAAAAACATACTAATATTCACAGAAAACTCTATACACACAATATGCAAAACCATAAACACAACCGAAAACAACAAAATACAAACCCCAATCACAATAACCCCAACAATACAATAACCAACCAACCCCACAACAAACATTACAAACTCTACAGAAAAACATCAAATCCCCCCTAAAACACACTATAATAATATTTGATGACAATCAGACGTCAATTAAAACATCAACCTGATAATATCATCAACTATTAACTATAGCATACTATTACCACACATAACAATTAATTACATCTCTACTCTACCCCTTCTCAATAAAACATCACCATAATAATATTTCACAATTATTCTACAACCCCATTTAACAAAAAAAGAAACCAAAACAAAAATTTTAACGAAAAAACTTTTCACCTCCCTCTTAACCCTCATAAAAAATAAAACCCCACCTTTCACAAACACACCAAAACCTCTACATCCCCTACACAAAAAACCAAACCAATTTTTACCAACTTTCTCTTCAAAATAACCCCCACCTCAAAAAATGAACCCCACCAAACCCAAAATACAACTTTACTTGACTGAAAACCATTTCTCACAACCACACCTTTGGAACAAACTCTTTTTAGAAACAAAAAATTTAAACAATACCCTGCAATCAGTATCGATACTGGTGGCGAGGTATCCGAGCCAGGTCTAAATAGGTGGCCAGATACAATTACACCTAAGATACGGAGGAGGACTTAAGATCCTCTGGCGCAGGTCTTCGTGGGTTCAAGTCCCACCCTCGCCACCATTTATAAATAAACGTGGGGAGGGTTTGTAAAATGGCGATACCCATACTTTTTGACAAGTTTGCTTGTTTAGATGCCTGTTCTTTTTCTGAAATATTTATGACCATCTTGGTCGCATACGTATTCAAAGCCTGCTTCGATGCATTGACATATTTCTGCTTTAGTTTTTGCAATCTTAGCAACATAGTCAATTTCTTCTTTGAAGAGTGCTTCATCGAGTTGTATGTAAATTAGTGTGTTTGCTATGTTTTTATGTCCAAGTTTTTTCATTACGTGTACTGGGTCTTTGGTTTTATGGTATTCCATGGTTCCGCCCCATGTTCTTAGGGTTTTGAACATGATTTTTTTGAGGCGTGGGTTGTTGAGTTTTTCCGTTTGATGTTTTTAGAATTTTAGAGCACAAACAGAGTTTATACTGAGAAGAAAAACGGGTTTTTCCCACATTGAAATACGCCTTAACGCCGGCCCGCAGTCAACAGACAAGATGTTCCACAAAGGAAGCACCCTATCAATAAGCAAACTATATGAGAAAATTTGCGCAAGTCATAAATGACCCTGAAAAACTGCAGACAGTGTCTGCACTTTTGAGCTGGTCCCCTCAAAATAATGTGGACAAATTAAAGGCAAACAGTGAGTATTGTTATTGGAAAATACTGACTTCTGACACGATGCTATTGACAGCTAAACGTATTATTGGTTAGTTTCTACTTCCATTTTCATAGTTATCATTTTACCAAACCCTGAAAGCATCACCAAAAGGTTTGTTTTGACACTGACTTTTTTGAAACCCTCCCGCTCATAAAATGCTATCCCCCTTGGATTTTTTGAAGAAACCTCCAACCAGATATATCTATAACCCAAATTATCCCGTACATACTCAACCAGTTTCTTACCAATTCCCCTGCTCCTGTGTTCTGGATGAGCTGCAATAAAGTCAATACAAACCTCGTCAGGATGGTGTACCTTGATTTTCTCCATAGCTGCGCTTGCTGATTTATAGGCCATCTTGCCAGCAAAACCCCCTAACACCTCAATAAAAGTCTCTTTGCTTAGTTTTGTGGGACGCTTTTGATGATTAGCTAAACCTAAAAAACCCACCACCTCACTGCCCTGCAAATATGCATACGTCATATCACAATCAAAAGCATTCTGGAATAGGCGGTGCATTTTTTCTTTATCCTTTGTAAAACTCTTAAGGGTGTTGTAGAACCCTTCAACAAACACGCCTATTGCTTGATTTAATTGGGTATCATCCAATTCGGATAGCTTGACGATTTCACTCATTTCCCTGTTCCCATTTACAAAATAATAGACGACTCTATTTTTTATTTTTGGGTAATTGCAGCTATTCTGGAACAGCCGAAAAACCCTGCTGATACGAAGAGGATGCAGACCAATTGTTATTGGGCTCTTGAGACCACACATCAGTCGCTTCTTCTTTTGAGCTCTATGACAAAGTCAAACATCTAAAGTAGTGCGTTTTTATACTACTGATGATTGGACGGTGTTTGTTAAAGTGTTGCCCAAGAAGTGTCATGTTATCGGTAAAGCACACGCCTTGATATTGAACGTGATAATAGTAATAACCGTGACTTTTGAGTTTTACCCATAGGTTGTGGAAACTAGGCTCAATTTGAGGTTGTTTTGTGGTTTTTCTTTGTTAAATGGTTTTAAGTGTGGTTGCTGAGAGAAATTGCATAGGGGTAAACATGTGTGTAAATAAGCGCGGCAGTATAGGTTTAATTAATCGAAATAACCTCAAATCACTGATAAAAACCGGATTATGTGGGTAAATTTCAAGAGTTACGGTAATAATAGTCATCATTTAGGTCGGTTTACAAGGTGTACAAGGTTATCTTGCACAATACGTGCATGGTTGACTTAACCTTGCGTATATGGCGCGCTGTCACCACTATCTCTAACCTGTTCAATCAACTGCAAAACAAGGCAATAAGTGTATTTAAGTGACTGCTCTCAGTGTCTCAGTGGATAGCATATGCACCATACGTTAAAGCTGTATAACCGCAATCGCCCATTAGTTCTAAGAATGTATATATTTCTTGCCAAATGTACTAAAATCCCTCTCATCGGCAGACTGGTACGGCGTATTGCGAATATATGGGGTGGGCATATGACAGCCGCTTATCTTCTAACGCTAAACGAAGCTTATGCTATCATAGATGCCTCAAGTGATCTGGCGCTTGCGCCGTGCACCTGTCGCGAAGTGTTTCGTAACTGCGATAACCCTTTAAATGTAGAGTTGATGATCGCTATAAATCATGAATTTGCTGTCGAACACGGTAAACAATATCGTATAGTGAGCAAGGAAGAAGCAAAAGTTGTTTTAAAAGACTGCCATGAACGTGGTTTATTGCATGCCCTTATCAAATGCCGTCAAGACTTTTACGCTTTATGTAACTGTTGTCGCTGTTGTTGCGTGCCATTACGCCTAAATAAAGACTACGGAATCGGTAAAGCTCTCACTCGTGATATGAAGATCGTAGAGCAATTTAGGGCTTATTTAGAACACATAACATAGTCCATGCTGTTAAAACCTACACCTCAAAAGCAATACAATTTCGACCCATTAGGGTATAATACTGCACTGTTATGGCACAGGGTTTCTATCGTAAATGGCGACCACAAACTCTTGCTAAAGTAGTCAGACAAGAGCATATTACCCCACGGTAAATACATGAAAATCCTAAATTCCGCATACCTTAGACACCATCTATCGGAAGGACTTCGCGAATTCCACAATTATAGCACCTAATTGCAAAATAGCCTTAAATCCGCGTTTTTTTATACTACGTTACTTATGCCCATATAGGCACCATAGCTGTGTTATAAAAAACTGTTGTTCATGCTCTTTTCTGTAATTAAGCCTATTTTACAGAATTAAAAACTGTTGTTAACCCCCTGATGCCTAAAAACGCGAAATTTAGAAAAATGACTAAAAATCACATTCAAACAGGTGCCTATTACCTAAAATTAAAAAAGTTTGTTTCGTGTTTGTGGTTGAAGAATTGGTTTGTTGTTTGGTTGTTAGTTTTTTGTGTTGTTATTTTTGGTTCCAGTAGTGGATTTGGTTGTATTTTAGTGGAGGGTAGTTTGGGTCTTCAAAGATTATGTCTAATTTTAGTCCGTATTGGTCTGTTTTGTTTTGTATTTGACTCCAGATTTTTTGTGAAGTGTTGTCTGCAGGCCACAGCCCCCATGTTGGGTCGTTTGGGCTTCGCATGGCACATCCATAGTTTTTAGGTAAAACTAGTACCGTTTCAGCTTTAATACCTCCATGACTTATCTGGGGGTTTTGAACTACCTGCTTCCAAAAGCGTTCTAATGCCTGAAAATGCTCTTCTTGTAGTGTGTTGGGGTTTGCGGGGTCTTCAGAGTAGTTAAAAATTATTACATAGTTGGCGCCGGTTTCGTAGGAGGTTTTCATTTGTTCAAACATTTCTTCTCCGTCTGTGAGATAGGGTGCATGGGTGTATTTCCAGGTGATCATGGTGCCCCATTGTTTGTTTTGTAGGTTTGCTGCTCCGCGTAATAGGGCTATTTCTTGGGTGATAGAGTGGTTCCAGGCTAACTCTGCAAGCACTAAATCATACCCACTTTTATAATTCCACCAGTAAAGACCATAGTCTGCTGTAAAAACTGTAATCGACTCACTGTTTAACTGTTTTTTATTTATGTCTCCAAAAAAGTTTTTGTTCATGTTTACAAACGCGTTGGCGGCATCATCAGGGGTTTGTATGGGTTTTTGTTTTAGAATTTGTTCATAAGGTTGTATTGGTTGGGGGTATTTAGTAATGTTTTCTGTTGTGTAAAAATCACCGTTAATGTCGCCTATTGTAACTGTTCCATCCGGATAGTAGTGTAGGGCATTACTGGAACCCCAGCCTAAAAGTACTGTGCCATCCTCTAGATATGCAAAAGATCCCATGGTGTCACTGTCAGTAAAGTTTCTAACAAAAATTTCCCCATTAGCCCTGTATATAACTTGAGATGACACTACTTCCCCATTTTGACTACTGTTACTATAATTATTGTTGTTATCTTCTCCTCTATTAGTGATAGTTATTGTGTCTCCTTGTTTTGAGATTTTTGGTGTTAACTGTGCTAGTTTGCCGGCAAGCAGGTCTCCTCCGGGTTCATCACGATAATATATTCCAATGAATTGCTCCTTCCAGCGTTCTTTTGCAGCATTAGCCCACACATTTATTCCACTGCCTGCACTGTTGCCATAGTAAACATTTTCACTGGTATAAACTGCAAAACTTAATCCCAAAGCAATTACATAATCCCCTATCTCGTCTACTGCGGTAGCGTTCTGTAAAGTTCCTGATTGTAAAACAAAAAGATTCGTATACTCTTCTACTCTATCAATAAGCTCTTTTGCTTCTTCAACGGAACTGCCACAGTATGTAACTCCAATGTAGAATTGCTCTGTTTCTTTGTTAACCACCCTATGGTCTACAATTACTACTACTATTATTAAACCAACAAACAACAATAACAACAATGCCATAGTTGTTATAGCAACAAACATTTTTGTTCTTTTCATTAAATTACTTTTTCCACACCCGCATATTTAAAGGAGGGGGAAAAAAGGGTTGTTTAGATTTTTTGTTTTAAAATCCTGTTGACAAGTTCGGGGTTAGCTTTACCTCGAACCTCTTTCATTACTAAGCCCATTAACATGCCAAGTGCACCTTTACCGTTCTTTTCAATTGCAGGCTTGTTAGCAGCGATAACGTGGTCAATTATGAGTTCCACGTCTGCTTCTGTGAACATTTTTAAGCCTAACGCCTCTATTGCATCTTGAACTGTTTTGTCCTCATTTTTTGCAAGCCAACTAAACACGACTGCTAAGGCTTCTTTAGCAAGCGCACCTGAACCAATAGTGGCAAATAAGGCTTTAACTTGGTTTTCATTGACATTTTCAACTGCAATGCCGTCGCGTTTGAGTGCTTTTATAGTTTCAGTGAGAAACGCGGCAACAGTGGAAGCTGCTACACCTGTTTCTTTAACAATTTCCTCAAACATTTTAACCCATTCAGAATCTAGGATTTGTTTTGCCAATTTCTCATTTAACAAGTACTGCTCCATAATACGTGCCAGTTTCTTCTCAGCAGGCTCAGGCATATTAGCCAAAACCTCTTGCAAAAGCTCCTCTGTTATTGCCTGAGCAGGAATATCTGTTTCCGGATACATTCTAGACGCTCCCGGCCGCGGCCGCATGTAACGTGTTGTACCGTCCTCTTTAGCAGTTCGTGTTTCAGCAGGCACACCGTCAAAAATTTCTTGCGCACGATCTACAACAGCTTTTAACGCATCAAAAGTGTTCTCCGCTGTATCAGCAACAAACACAACCCCATCCTCTATAGATGCACCCACAGCTTTACATACAGCAGCAACTTCCTCAGCAGTTATACCATAATTAGGCATTTCATCCGTATGAAATATTCCCCCAACCCTACCCCAAAATTTAGCCCTATCAGAAAACTCTGAACCCACACGGAAATTAGGCATTAACTCTCTACCCAAAAACCCTGCAAACCCCACAAGTTTAACCGCTAACACCTTTTGATTCTTATCAACAGCTTTTCGAATAACTTTTGCTTTAGACTCCCTAAAAATATCTGTAACATCAACAAAAACAGGTTTTAAAACCTCTCTAGTTATCCCCCGACTACCCAGTTCATCCTTAACTTTAAGCAACCCAAGTTGACGTTGCACTTCATATTCTATAACTGTTGAAATCAACTCAAGCTCCTGCACACCTTTAATCTCAACTAAAGTACCCTTAGTAATGGACACATTAAGATCTTGCCGAATAACCCCCAGCCCACGCATAACTTTACCCGTATCACGCAAAATTTTACCAATTGCCAAAGCAACATGCTGAGCCTCCAAAGGCGAATACATTACCGGCGCTGTGGCAACTTCAATTAACGGAATCCCCAAACGATCCACACGATAACGAACAATTTTACCATCACCTTCAACACCAATCTTTCGCGCCGCATCCTCCTCAAGAGTTACCGCCTGCATAGAAATAACCTTCTCACCAACCTTTATCCAACCACCTAACGCAATAATACTTGTACGCTGAAAACCCGTAGTACTAGACCCATCAATGATGGTCTTACGCATAACATGCACCTCATCAACAGGCTGCATATTCATCATAAACGCTGCCGTGAGGACAACTTTTAATGCCTCCCTATTCAAAGAATGAGGCGGCTCCTCATCCATATCAACAAGACACGCACATTTACGATGCGCCTCATAAAGAATTTTAACCCCCTTTTGAGACTCAAAAAACACTGAAGGATCAACTTTTCCAAGCTCACTTTGCGTTGGACGAAGACGACGCAAAAAAGTCATCTCCGGCACCTCATCCTTAACTAACTCAGGCGGACAACTACAAAACAGCTTTGAACCCACATTAAGCTGCTGATGAATTTCTAAACCAATCTTTAAACCAATTTTCCCATAATCAACAGTTGACATTTTACATCCCTTCATAAACAATTTTTTCTTGCGGAAAAGTACACAACATAAATTCACCGGCAATATTAGATTTTAACAACTGTTTAACCTCTTCAGGATCACCCGTTTGCCCAAGAACCCACATAAGCTTAACAAGCCCAGTCTCAGGAAACATGTCATCAAGTGCAACAACACCTAAACTTAGCAAATCCCTGCCCGTATCATAAATATTCATGTTAACCCGTCCCCAAATACACTGAGAAGCAAGCGCTACAACCACACCCTTAGCTGTAGCATTTCGAATAGCATCAAAACAAACTGAACTAACATGCCCTAACCCTGAACCTTCAAGCAAAATACCCTTAAAACCTTGATTAACATAAAAATCAATAACCGCAGGATCCATACCTGGATAAAACTTTACAAGAGCAACCTTTTCACAAAAATCCGCTTTCAAAACTAACTGCTTTGAAGCATCCCGACGCTGATAATCCCCACTTTCCATTATAACCTTTTGATCCAAAACCTTAGCAATAGGAAAACCATTAACAGACTTGAAAGTATCTCGACGACTCGTATGACACTTACGAACCTTAACACCCCTATGAACAACAATAACCGAATCAGAAACCGTCTCATGCATAGCTAAACCCACCTCAGCAAAAGGAGCCTCCCCCGCCACTTTAACTGCACCAATTAAATTAATCGCCGCATCACTACTAGGTCGATCAGACGAACGCTGAGCACCAACAAAAATAACTGGAACAGGCAAATTTTGCAATGCAAAACTTAACGCCGCCGAAGTATACCCCATAGTATCCGTACCATGAGCAACAACAACCCCATCAACACCTTGCTTTATACATTCAGCAACTTTACACGCCAACTCTGTCCAATTTTTCGGAGCTATATTCTCACTATACATACTAAAAACCATCTCAGTATCAACACGAGCAATTTCCGAAAGCTCAGGCACAACACTGTAAAGATCATTTGCCGACATAACCGAACGAACCGCACTCGTTCGATAATCCACACGACTCACAATAGTTCCACCAGTACTCATAATTACCACACGAGGCAAAACAGAATTCTGCTTAGGCAACAACGGCGATGTAAACATGGGCTTAACACCAACACCAATTTTTTCTACAACAACCCCTTCAAAAGCAGTTACACCAACATTGTAACCACTTTTCATTTTTACAATAATACTTGCTGCATCACAAAGCTCCGCACGAGGGATTAAAATCCCTTCATAAATCCTATCTTTGCTGATGACCCGAATGATATCTCCAACTTGACAGCCAGCAGCTTGAAGCAAGCGTAACGCTATACCCTTATAACCTGAATGTTCTAACTCACTCATACCAATCTCTCTATCAAACAGTAAACTCAACGTCCTACCTAACATATGAGTTATTGTGTACCTAATACATACATGACTAAAAACTTTTTTTAAACCCCCTACAAAAAACCTATAAAAACCCTACAGAAACCCTGCAAAAACACTTTTTGATTGAACCCTTAACCGACAACATACAACCCTCAACCAAACAAAAAACCCCTGATATTAACAAGTTATTACATATTGAAAACCTAATTTTCCTATTCAAGCGTCTATAGGCTGACTTTCTCGTAGCGTATCTATTTATAAGGGTTGGCATAAATATGAAATTGCGCAGGTGCCAAAGAAGTGTCAAAAATTAAAATTGCATTAATCGGTGTTGGAAACTGTACTTCAGCTTTACTTCAAGGTTTAAGTTACTATGGGAAAGCCACAAAACCCGAAGAGTTTACTGGTTTACGAAACCCAACGTTAGCAGGCTATACTCCAAGTGATATAACAATTGTTGCAGCATTTGACGTAGATGAACGTAAAGTTGGATTAGATCTCTCAGAAGCAATTTACGCTAAACCAAACAATACCCCCAAAGTTTCTCAAGTGCCAAAAACAGGTGTTACCGTAAGTAAAGGGCCTCTTCTTGATGGAGTTGGAGAATCAACAAAAGACATAATTCAAGTAAGCAGCAAAGTTGATGTTGACGTAGCTCAAACCCTTAAAAATTCAGGTGCTGAAATGGTTATAAATTTGCTCCCAAGTGGCGCAGCTATGGCAACTGAATATTATGCAAAACAAGCTATCATGGCTGGTTGTGCATTTATTAACGCAACACCAAACTTTATTGCAAGTGATCCTTTATGGGCAAACCAATTCAAAGAAGCAAACTTGCCTCTTGTTGGTGATGATTTGGTAGATCAAGTTGGTTCAACTGCATTACATAAAACCTTGCTTAAACTGCTCTCTGATAATGGAGTGAAAATTTTTGAAACTTATCAGCTTGATGTTGGGGGCGGTGCAGAATCCGTTGATACTCTTGAACGTACAAGAGATGCAAAACGTGCAATCAAAACAGAATCAGTCGCCTCAGCTTTGCCATACAAAACTAGTATTGTGGCTGGTTCAACTGATTATGTAGACTTTCTGCAGAACAAACGGGACAGTTATTTCTATATTAATGGCGTTTATTTCTGCAATACTCCTCTAAAAATTGACCTCAAATTCCAAACTGTCGATGCTCCAAATGCCGGTAGTGTACTTTTGGATATTGTGCGCGCCGTCAAGGTGGCGTTAACCAAAAAACAATATGGTCCAATTGATGCAGTTTGCGCTTACGGATTTAAACGGCCGCCAGAACTAACTTCAATAGAGGTCGCTGAAGAAAAATTCAAACAATATACGACCGTCTGATTTTTCTTCTAAAAATGACTGTGTGCCGTGATAGGCACCTTGGTAATTTTTTCTATCTCTGCAATGACTTGTTCTTTAACAATATTTTTTTTTAATGATTCTTTTAGTTTATCAATTGTTTGAACGGGTGTGGGGTCAATTTCGCGTAGTATGGCCAAGTAGTTGCTCAGGAAATCGGCTACGGCAATAACTGAGAGCATTTTTGCAAGTCTGCTCTTGCCTTGACTCCAAACCTCATAAAGACTTGTTCCCGATACCTCAATAAGATTTTTTGTTATTTCAATGCGGCTACATATTTCTACAGGCTCATCTTTGTCGCGGATAAAAATCGCGGCAAAACGTTCTTTATGTTTTTCAGTTTTTTCGTACCCAACTATTTCGTTGTGATCCAATTCAGGCAGGTTGTCCCATTTTGCCATCATTTTAGCGTTCTCATTAATTTGCTGCTTGAACCGTCTTGCAACACTGCTATAAATGCCAAATCCATAAATCACAGGAATAAGGCCTTCAATGTTTACTGCTAAAGTTTTAGTTAAACTATCTCTAACAGGAATTTTGTCTGCGTTTTGTTTTTCAACTTGCTCTATTATAGAAAACGCTTCATCGAACTCTATGGAAACGTTTGCTAATCCTACTTTCTCAAGAAACATTAACAAAGGTATTAGCATGTAGGGTAGAGCTGCGCGAGGTGGCATATTGGTTGGAACCTGTAAATATGGAATATTTAGGCTTTCTGCAATTTTCCTAAGTGTGCCACCGCTTGTTATGCAATAAATCATACATTTATTTTTGATGGCATCAAGAAGTGCACTTAAAGTTTCTTCAGTATCTCCCGTATAACTGGTTATAAGCACCAAGGTTTCTTCGTTAGCGTAAGCAGGTAAATGATACTCTCTGTTGACCTCTATAGGCACATAAATTGTGCCTCTTGCCCAATCTTTAAGCAATTCGCCACCAATAGCTGAACCCCCCATGCCGGCGATGATGATATTGCGAGGTTTGGGGTAACTAGTTGTTATGCCTGTAGCCAGTTTGGCTGCTTCCCGGTAATGACTGCTCATGTTTAGACAAAACTTTAGCATGCCTGCTTTATCTACCTGTTTGATTTCTTCCGGGTCTTCTAGTCGGCGTTTGTTCATCACTTAAACCTCAATGATACTTCTTATTTTTATATCGCTATACACCCTTTTAAGTTGAACGCAACTATAAATGTGCAGGAAGAAAAGTTTGGATAAAAATAAACTCTCTATTGCTATTCCGGCGTCCATAATTTCGGATACCCCGCATTTGCGAGAAAAAACCTCAAAAATAGGGTTAATCGCGCGAGCTGCTGCAATTTTTAGAGTACACGAGATAATTGTTTACCCTGACAGTGTACGTATAAACCAAACACGTGACCTTAATCTCATTGCAAAACTATTAAACTATATAGAAACTCCTCAGTATTTGCGAAAAAATCTCTACAAAATAGAGCCTGATCTACAATATGCCGGAATTCTCCCCCCCTTACGTGCGCCTCATCATCCAACCAGCGGTAAAAATCGTGACTTAAAAGTTGGTGAATATCGTGAGGGTTTAATTTTAAATCAGTCAAAAGAAGGTCTAACCGTTGATATCGGCGTTCAAAGTGTTGCTTTGTTGCGTGAGAGACAATTCTCTGTTGGTGAGCGTTTAACTGTTCAGGTTATAAAAAATAGTGGTGACCGTATTGAAATTCAAGCGGTCAACCGTAGTGATGTTCCCTCTTACTGGGGTTTTCAGGTTAAAGTTGAAGATGAAACATTTGGGCACATGTTGCAGGCTGAGCAATTTGATTTAGTAATTTCAACTGCTCGCCTTGCAGATTCCTTTGTTGATGTTGCTGACAAAATTGTTAAGCATTGGAATAGCGCTGAACGAGTGTTAGTGGCCTTTGGCTCTCCTGCGCGAGGGTTACATGAAATTGTTAACGATGAAGGTTTGCGTCTTGAGGATGTTTCAGATTTTGTGGTTAACACTGTTCCCAAACAAGGCACAGCTACGGTACGAACAGAAGAGGCTCTTTTAATTTCATTAGCCTTATTTAACGTGTACTTTAGTCTGTAACCCTGTTTATCTGAATTTTTCATGATTTTGGGTAAACAAATAAATGTTTCATTTCTTATTTTGCTCTCTATGCCTACCCTTGACATTGCTATGCCATTGGCTTTACTGCTGGTTGTAACAGTAGCATTTCTTTTAAATAAACGAGCTGAAAAAAAACTCAAAGCATCAATGGACGAACCGGAATTCAAAACAAAAGACAAACTTTTATTTGGTCTAGTATTGGGCGTTGTCATTTCAACTATGACTTTAACCTCCTTCATTAACCCGGGCAACATGTTTGAAAACGTTTTGTTATCTGTCTTTTTAGGATCCTACACAATGTTATTGTTCACCCTTACATACATTTTCTCAGATCTTAAAAAAAGAAAAGCCCAATTATTCTCAATAGGCATTGGTATTATAAGCCTGATAATGGGCATAGTTAGCTTTTTAGATCCCCTTCCAGACGCTGTTACACCTTTTAGAGTAGGCGCATTTTTTGCATTAACAATTCTATGTTTTGCAATTGCAGCTTATGAAGAAAAAAAGTCTGAAAATAAAAAAGCAAAATGGTACATTGCAGCACAGCCCCCCGCACTGTTTCTGCTAATATTCTTGTTCTTTAATATACTTGCTACAAAATTCACACACGCTATTTGGTCACCTGGCTTTATGGAGGTTTTTGGAGTAACTATTTTGTCTCCCTGTTTACTGAATATTTTTGGGGCAACATTTGCTATACTAATTATTCTGTATCTTAGTCCACTGTTTAACTGGAAAACCGTTGTAATATTTGCTTTCCTGCTAACCCTTCTAGACATTATACTTGTCTTCACTGGACCAATGGTTGCTGCAGCAGACACATTCACCGGGTTGGGTCTTCCAGTTATAATTTATCTACCCAGTATTCCCGCCTACTTTACAGAAGCGGGTGTTATGGCTATACGCGGACTTGGTCTTGGCGACTTCTTTTTCGCCGGAATTTTAGCTATTCAAACATTCAACAAATTTGGCAAAAAATATGGTCACGCCGCTATCGCAGCAATGATTTTATCCTTCACAATCTGGCAAATATTCTTACTTGACCTCTTAACTTTCTTTGATTTACGCGGATTCCCTGCAACAGTATTTATCATCACAGGCTGGATACCTATAGCAATTATAGCAACCCTTCTGCATAGAAAACAACCCAAAGAATCACCCCCGCCCCCTCTTCAAACAGAACCTTTGGCTGTTTCCCCCTAACTTTTCTAAAATGAACCTGCTTCTTGCCCTTTTGAGGTCTCTCCTCATGTGCTGTTTTAATACAAGTTGGTAAGGGTTTGTTTATGTGTGTATTTTACGCTAATCAGTAACAACTGTGTTGCGAAAGGTTATTAAGGTATATGCTTTTCATTTAAGCGGCAAGATGATGCAGTCAACTGCAATTCAAGGCAGTAGCTAACATGTGTTAGTTATGTTGCTGAAAGGTTAAATCAGTCGAATGAAGAGGTGAAAAGATATGGAAAACATTTACGCAGCAATGCTCCTTCACA
This sequence comes from Candidatus Bathycorpusculum sp., assembly GCA_009781395.1. Lineage (GTDB taxonomy): Archaea > Thermoproteota > Bathyarchaeia > Bathyarchaeales > Bathycorpusculaceae > Bathycorpusculum. The sequence continues at coordinate 32,316 of WQYG01000004.1, forward strand.
AGGCAGGTAAAGAAATCACTGAGGAATCAGTTACAAACGTTCTTACTGCAGCAGGAATCACTGTTGACACAATTCAAGTTAAAGCACTCATTGCATCACTCAGTGAGGTTAACATTGATGAAGCAATTAAAGCAGCTCCAACTATGATGGCAGCAGTTCCGGCAGCACCAGCAGCAGGTGATGAAGCTAAAGTAGCAGCACCAGTAGACGACAAAAAGAAAGCTGAAGATGATAAAGCTAAAGAAGAAGCAGCTCTAGAAGGATTAGGCGCATTATTCGGATAAATAACGCCTTCTTTTATTTTTACAACAATTTTTTCCTATCCTTATTTTGTTAATTAAATTGTGCATTAGACTCGTTTTGCAATTATCTTTTCTTATTTTTAATTGAGTAGTTTGTTCTGTTTTGGGTCTATTTTTTGTTTCTTTGTTTACTATTGACGAATAAGGTGGCCTGTTTTTCGGAAAGGTTTATTTTATGCAATGGTGGTTTGATGTAAAAATACAAGCGGATAAACATGTCCGTAGGGATGTGGCCGAGAGGCTGAACCGTAAACAAAGATTACATTTAGGTGAAAACAATGGCCTACAAATACATGGCAGAAAAATGGGCAAAGCCCGATGACTCCTTTAAAGAACTAATGCGACAACGCTTAGTACAATGGAGAAAACAACCAACCGTAACACGTATCGAACACCCAACAAGGCTCGATAGAGCACACAAACTAGGTTACAAAGCAAAACAGGGTTTTGTAGTCGTCCGCACACGTGTAAGACGTGGTGGACTGCGCAAGATAAGACCAAGATCTGGCAGACGACCAAAACGTATGGGTGTCGCTAAATTTAAGCCATCAAAAAATATCCGATTAATCGCAGAGGAAAGAACTGCAAAGAAATTCCCTAACCTAGAAGTCCTTAACAGTTACTGGGTTGGTCAAGACGGCAGAAGTAAATGGTTTGAAGTAATTCTAGTTGACCCTAACAGTCCAGTCATACAAGCAGATAAAAACATTAACTGGATTACTGAACGTCAGCACACAAGCCGTGTCTTTAGAAGCATGACCAGTGCAGGTAAACAAGTAAGAGGTTTACGTAACCGTGGACGCGGAGCAGAAAAAGTTCGACCCAGCCTCTGGAAAGGTGCAAGAAAACACGGAGAGCAATAACATGTACAACATAAAGCCAACAATTCAAAAACCCGATGGCAAAACAAAAAGCGGAAAAGGTTTCAGTCCAGACGAATTAGCAAAAGCAGGCATAACCTGCTTTCAAGCTAAACAATTGGGCATACCCGTTGACTTTCGACGTAAAAGTACACACGAAAGCAACATTGAAGCCTTGACCAATGTAATTGCCAAAAAGCCTGAAGCATAAACTTGACTGATGCTATAATAAGCAAAGAATCGGTAACCATGTCCCAAAAACCCTCTATTGGTTATGTTGATTTAAGAGTTTTTGCGCACGCAACAGAAGACTTGGAAAAAGTCTTAACTGCCTTGCGTAATCTGCTACCAATGGATTTATCGGAAACTGTGCTGTTTGAAAAAAACAGTTTAACAGGACATCATGGGAACTCTATCACCCTTTTTACAACTCAACTTACCGAAAAAAAGCTCCTTCCCGCTATACTTGAAAATTTTGGTCAAAACATGAATGCTCTTGACAAGGACGATTTAAACAATAATCTCGCCCGTCATATAGAAAAAACTAATCTATACCTGCGTTTTGATAAACAAGCAGCCTTTCTGGGCAAAATTAAATTTACCCAAGATGATCCCATTCATTTTAAAATTCACTTCAAAAACAAGTCGTATGAAGAAATAATGGAGATTCTCAAAAAATCTGGGTTATTGCCATGAAACGTTTCTTTGTTGATCTGCATCTAAAAATTAATCCAAAAGAAACACAAGCCCTCAAAAATGCAATACACCGTGCAGCAAACTTTGGTTATCGTTACCTTGCGATTCCTTTTTCTTTTGAACCCTCAACAGAAGAAATTGAAAATCTACGAACGGTCTGTAAAAATGTCGGTATCGAACCGGTTTTAAGAGCTGATTTGTATCCTAGAAACGAAAATGATCTTATGAATAATTTGCGTCGTTTAAGGCGTAAATTTGACATAATTTGTGTTATGTGTGATGGTAAAGAAATTTCTCGTCAAGCCGCTAAAGATCGTCGTGTAGATTTGTTAAATTTTCCCAATCTTGATTATCGTAAACGTTTTTTTGACCGTTCTGAAGCTGAGCTTGCTCGTAGTGGTCTTGCAGCTTTAGAAATTGATGTTAAACCCTTGCTTGTTTTGGATGGTCCTGCGCGTGTTCGTTTTCTTGCTTGTTTGCGACGTGAAATTGCAATTGCTAAAACTTTTGGTGTGCCTTTGATTGTTTCCAGTGGGGTGTCTGAAGAGCGTTTTATGCGTATGCCTCGTGATTTGGCAAGTTTGGCATGTTTGTTTGGATTGGGTAATGTTGAGGCTTTGAATACTGTTTCTTTTAACCCTTTAGCTATTGTTTTGCGTAATCGTGAAAAACTTTGTAGTAACTTTATTGCTCCGGGCATACGTGTTGTTAAGGAGGGTGGTGATCTGTGAAGCGTGTGAAACGGCGTTATTTGGCGTTGCAATTGGAAATGGAGGGTGTGCCTTCTGAGAAAGAGTTTATGGATGCTATTTGGGGGTCTGTTGCGCGGCTTTATGGTGAAGTGGGTGCAAGTTTGACGAGTATGGCTTTGATTAATTTTGATGTTTCTTGTAAGGTTGTGGTGGTTCGTACTTCTCTTGAGACGTTGGATTCTGTTCGGGCTTCTTTGGCGTGTATTACTTGTGTGGCGGGTAAAGTGGCTTCTGTGCATGTTTTGGCGGTTTCAGGCACGATAAAGGCTTTGTTTAAGCTGTTTTAGTGTTTGTTCTCAACTCTTTTTTAGTTATATGTAAACTCTTTGCTTGTCATATGACAATGCAGGTTAAAATAAACAGTACTAAACTGTTTAATGTTCTTGTCAAATATGCGCAGTAATGTTTATCAATGTCACAGAAATACTAATTAGTTTACACTATGCTTGAGAAAAAGCATAAACGTAGATTGAGAGATGCAAAAATTGGAATTAAATCAATTTTATTTCAAACTGCCCGAGCTCAAAACAGAGCCAATAATCGACGATAGCACCTTAAGAGACGGAATCCAAATGCCCGGTCTAGCCGTTGGACCACAAGACGCAGCACACATAGCTAAACTATTAAACGAAATAGGTGTAGAAAGAATTGAAGTATTTCATTATCAAGAACCGGACAAACAAGCAGCAAAACTCATCCTAAATCAAAAACTAGACATGAGAGTTGCCGCCTGGTGTCGTGCAGTAAAAGAAGACATTGACAGTGCAGTACAACTAGGTTTCAATGAAGTAGGTATCTCTCATCCAGTTTCAGATATTCACTTCCAAGCAAAATGGCCCGAAAAAACCCGTGAACAAATCCTCGCTAACCTTATAGATGTAACAGAATACGCTGCAAAAACCTGTGGTTTACGCACGTTTGTACACGGCGAAGATAGCACACGAGCAGACTGGGAGTTTGAATCTAAACTAATTAACGCCATTGCTGAAGCAGGTGCAGAATGTTACCGTGTTTGCGATACAGTAGGCATTGGCCTTCCAAGTGTTGATGCACCCCTACCAAGTGGTATCCCCGCCAAAGTTGTTGCAATTAAAAAAGAAACAAAAATCAAAGCCATCGAAATACACGCCCATGATGACTTTGGCAACGCCGTTGGAAACACTATAGCTGCAATTAGAGCTGCTCAAGGTATTTGGGAAAAAATTTACGCAAGCACCACCTATCTTGGTATAGGTGAACGCGCAGGTAATGCTGAAACAGAAAAAGTCATATTGAATTTGTATCTGCACTATGGCGTACGCAAATTTGAAGGCAAAACAGAGAAACTAAAACAAACAGCCAACTATATCAGCAACGCCACAGGCTTCCACCTGCCCCCTAACAAAGCAATCATTGGCGACTATGGCTTTGCCCACGAATCAGGCATACACACACACGGCGTCCTAAGCAACCCCTGGACTTACGAACCATACCCCCCCGAACTTGTTGGCAACAAACGCAGACTAACCATAGGCAAACAAAGCGGCAAAGGCATAATCAAACACAAAATAACCGAAATCACCGGCACAGAACCAAACGACCAAAACATCACAACAGTCGTAGACACAGTCAAAGACATATACGCCAACGGCCGACGCGCATCACTAAACGACGACGAATTCAAAAAAATCCTCCAAGACCTAAAAATCATCCAATAACCCCTTTGGACATTATGGCTTCACCATAACTCCAACTAACCCTTTTTACACACATTTCATTTTTCTTAATGCTTCCACAAATAAACTTGCTATCATAGAGACGATTTGAAGCAACACTTATTACAATGTTAGGGAGTGTCTGAGAATAAACTTTACATTTTAGGCAATGGCAATAGCTGAAGCATGGAGATAATGTTTGTCTATACTGTCATCATAAATATTTAGCTGTAACAGTTATTTCCAAGCAGTCCCTTACTCTTTTTGGACATTTTTGCATAAGCCCCTTGACTCTGTTTGAGAAATTCCTTTTGCCCTTTTGTTTGTTGTGAATTAACTACAAGGTTAAACTCTTCTTCGGTGAGCAAAGGAACGGGTATGGGTTTTGCCATAGTGTTTCAATCCTTGAACAAGTATTATGTCACGTATAACGAATAAAAACTTTGCCACGGTTATGAACCATTATTTACCAAACATGTTTAATGGTTCTTCGTCAAAATGGATGGGTAGAAACTTAAGTTTCTTTGTCATATAGTCTGATATGGAGCATAAAGAAAGTATAGTTACCAATGTTAAAAAACAGAAATTAGTGTATCCTATTTTGTTTGTTGTGTTTATATGCTTAAAAGGTCATCTGTCTATTTTGGTTTAGGTTCGCAGGGTAGATGACTTTGCAAAAAAAGCCCCTTTCGGGTAGTAAGCTTTTTCTGCTCTTAGCTTTCGGTTTAATTGCTTTCCTAGTTTACTTTATACTGTTTGTGGATTTACCCACTTTTGTTGAAACTATTTCACAGATTAATCTTGTTCTTTATGGAGCTTCTTTTGTTGTTTACCTTATTGGCGTTTTTTTCTCTTCAATGGTTTGGCGTAGTCTATTAAATGCGTTAACTGTAAAGATAACTGTGAAAAATGCTTATCTCTTCACATGGGTTGGGTTGTTTTTTGATGCCACAATTCCCCAGCTTGGTTTATCAGGTGATGTAGCTAAAACCTATTTGTTTAGTAAATCTTCCAATGAAGATGCGGGAAAAATTGGGGCCTCTGTCATTGGCCAAAAAATTATAGTCATGACCCTTACCGTTGTCACTTTTGGTATAGGTTTAGTTTTAGTTCTTTTTAATCGTATATTGGAACCTTTAGTTACATTTTCAATTATTCTATTCTTGATACTATCAGGGATTTCACTATTTTTGATTTACTATCTAAGTGTTAAACCTAAAGCTACTCATGCTTTGTTACAGTTTGTAACGCGTGTTGGCTTATTTTTCCGTAAAAAATGGGACTCAACAGCATTTAATCAAAAAGTAACCGAGGTTATAGATAATTTTCACATTAGTATTAGTGAATTAAAATCTAAACCTCGTGTTTTGGGGGTGTCATCTATTTATTCGATTTTAAGTTGGTTTTTTGATATAGGGGTTATGTTTTTAGTGTTTGCTGCCTTAGGCTATCCAATTCCCTTTGATAGTGTGCTTATTGTTTATACAATTTCAGGTGTATTGCAAGCCGTGGGTATTGGTGTTTTTGGCATTAACGAGATTGTTATGATTTCTATTTTCCGTGCGCTTGGCTTGCCTGACGGACTTAGCGTTTCTGTTACTTTACTCTCACGGGCTGTAATGCTATGGTTTAGATTAATTGTGTCTTATGGAGCCTTCCAATGGACAAGTATAAAATTGGCAAGACAAACACAACAGCATTTACCTCCAAAAACCCTCTAAAGGCGTGTTTGTGTATAGCTAAACTCGTTTTATGAAATGTGACAAATTTTTTCTATATTTATAAAACTTTTTTAGGGTTGTTAAACAACCTTTTTTATTCATAAGATAATAATAGTAATGTTTACCGTTATAACGAGTTGGAGTTGGGTGTTTGATTGATACCTCTGTGATGCATATTGGTTTAGATGATACTGATTCAGTTAGGGGGGGTTGCACTACGTATCTTGCTGCAGTTTTAATAGAAAAACTTGCTCAAGTGCCTGTGCATTTTGTTGATTACCCGGCGTTAATACGGCTTAATCCAAATGTGCCTTGGAAAACTCGGGGAAATGGTGCTCTTTGTCTACGGTTTCAATACCCGACCCAGTTGACAGATGATATTAAACAGTTAGCTTTGACTTTTTGGGAACAACACGCCCATACAAGTGCTAAAGGCACTAATCCTGGAATTGTATTTTATGATAAAGAAAATATTTCTCAAGAGTTGACAGATTTTTCTCGACAAGCCGAAACTAGTATAGTTACTCTAAAAGATGCTGTTAAATTAATTCGCAAAGTTGGTGCAGAGGCGTTAGGATACAATAACTGTAGAGGTATACTAGGTGCTTTAGCTGCTATAGGTGAAACTTTAACAGGGGACTATACTTACGAGTTAATTGCCTACCGTGTAGCTACGAATTGTGGTACTAAACGTCTTGTGGATAAAGAGTCTGTTTTTAACATGGATCAGTTGTTGCAGCCCAAAGTTTTCAACAACATAGATGTTGAAAAACGGCGTATTTTAATTACTCCTCGTGGGCCTGATCCTGTGTTGTTTGGTATTCGAGGTGAATCCGCTGATGTGGTTAAGCAGGCATTTGGGCTTGTTAAATCTTTGGAACCTGTGGAGCGTTGGGTAATTTTCAGGTCAAACCAAGGTACTGATGCACACCTACGACATGTCAGCTCTATGGATAAATTGGAACATTACAGTTCAGTAATTCTTAGCGGAATTGTTTCCAAAGATCCTCAGATTGTGCCTGTTCGTCACGTGATTTTTAGCCTCAAAACTTTTTTTGGTGAAATAGATTGTGCTGCATATGAACCTACAGGCAATTTACGTAAAATCGCTCGCGAACTTGTAATCGGTGATTACCTAGAAGTTATGGGGGCCGTGCATAAGGCAACAAAAACTAGACCTTTGACCCTAAATCTTGAAAAAATTAACATTTTAAATCTTAATCAAAAACTGGTACAACAAAATCCTCTTTGTCCTAACTGTCAAAAACGCTTAAAATCCATGGGTAAACAACAAGGCTTTAGATGTGAAAAATGTGGTGAAAAATTTGTTAACCTTACAAAACAAGAAACAATCATACCCCGCCCCCTCCAAATAGGTTTGTATGTAACCTCTACTCGATCACAACGTCATCTAACTAAACCTCTGAGACGATTTAAACAAGAAAAACAGAACGAACCCGTCCTACTTATCAATGATTGGTTTTACCTTAACAAAAACGTTTAACAGATTATCCTCTATTCTAAAGATGAATAAGCCTAAATAAAACCATGTTTTTATTGCCAATACTTTTTTGTCTCTTTTACTCTCTTTTAAATGGTAGTTTGAGTGTCAAGCTGTTGCTTTGGGGTATTCTTTAAATTTGTGAAGTTCATACTTCCAAATAATATATTATAAACAGAGGCAGTCTTATGGTTGAGAAAAGCTTTCCAGCAGAAGCATATGAATTGCCCTTCTTTAAACAGGAAGGATTTGTGCGTAAACGCTGTCCCAAATGCGGCGAATACTTTTGGACTCAAGACCCCAACATGGAAACTTGTGGGGAGTCCAGTTCTGATGAATGTGGGTATTACTCTTTTATTGGAAATCCTGCAACAACAAAACGTTTTACTTTGCCTGAAATGCGTGAAGCGTTTCTTTCATTTTTTGAACAAAATAATCATACGCGTGTCAAGCCTTATCCTGTTGTGGCTCGTTGGAGAAGTGATATTTACTTAACGCATGCAAGTATTATTGATTTTCAGCCGTATGTAACTGAGGGTATTTCTCCGCCTCCTGCAAATCCCTTGGTTATTTCACAGCCAAGTATTCGATTAACCGATATTCCTAACACTGGACCAACTTTTGGTAGACACTTAACTCTATTTGAAATGGGTGGTGCGCATGCGTTTAATTTGCCTGATAAAGAAGTTTACTGGAAGGATGATACAGTTCGTTATCATCATCGTTTTGTAACTGAAGTTTTAGGTATGAAAAGTGAAGAGGTCATCTACAAGGAGGGTGTATGGGTTGGTGGGGGTAATGCGGGTCCGGATGTTGAGTGTATAGTGCGTGGTTTAGAGGTGGGTACGCTTGTGTTTATGCAGTATAAAGTGGTTGGTGATGATTTTGTTGAGTTGCCTATTCGTACAGTTGATACTGGTTATGGTATTGATCGGTTTGCGTGGATAAGTCAAGGTGTGCCTAGTTGTTTTCAAGCGATTTATGGTAATATGTTAAATAAAATTTATGCTTTGTCGGGTATATCTAATGTTGATAATGATTTTTTGGCTCAGGTTGCCAAGTATTCCGGTCTTGTTAATGTGGATAAAACTGCGAATCGTATGGTGTTGCGTAAGCGGGTTTCTCAATTGTCGGGTATTGATCTTGAGACGTTGGAGCGGTGTTTGATTCCAATTGAGAATGCTTGGGCGATTGCGGATCATACGAAAACTCTTAGTTTTATGTTAAGTGAGGGTGTTGTGCCTTCTAATATTCAAGAGGGTTATCTGGCAAGGTTGCTTTTCCGTCGTGCGTATCGTTTGATGCTTAATTTGAACATGAATTCGGATAGTCTTTATGATATAATTGAGTTGCAGGCTAATTATTGGTCAAAAGATTTTCCGCAAATTAAGGCGATGCAAACTGAAATTGTTGAGATGCTTAAGAATGAAAAAGAAAAGTTTCAAGATACTCTTAAGCGTGGTGAGGGTATGGTTAGGCGTATTGCTAGTGATCTTAGGGCAAAAGGTACGGGTAAGTTGCCTGAGGTGACTTTAACTGAGCTTTATGATTCTCATGGGTTGCCTCCTGAGATTGTAAAACAGGCTGCTGAACAGGAGGGTTTGTGTGTTGATGTTCCGGAGAATTTTTATTCTCTTATAGCTAATCGGCATATGGATGCTAATAAACCTGCTGAAGAGGAACAACAGCAGGCTGAAGTGGAAAAAGTGCTTAAGGAGGCTGTAGAGTTTTTGCCTCCAACTGAACTGCTTTATTATGCCGATGCTTACCTAAAAGAGTTTGAAGCAAAAGTTCTCAAAGTTGTTAGTGAAAAATATGTTGTGTTAGATCAGACATGTTTTTATCCTGAAGGTGGAGGTCAGCCTGCAGATGAAGGCTGGTTAAACTTTAATGGTGTTATGGTTGCAGTTGTGGATACTCAGAAAATTGGTAAGGTTGTTGTTCATAAAATTAATGTGAATGCTCCCTTTGGGGATGGTGTGACTGTTAAGGGTTCTTTGAATTGGGATAAGCGTTATAGTTTGATGAAGGCACATACTGTAACTCATCTTGTTAATGGTGCGGCGCGTCGTGTTTTGGGTGATCATGTTTGGCAGTCAGGTACGCAAAAGGGTCTTGAAACTTCTCGTCTTGATATTTCGCATTATCGTCGTTTAACTCCTCAAGAAATTCATCAAATAGAGTTTCTTGCAAATCAGGCAATTATGGCAAATATAAAAATTGATATTGCCTGGTATCCTAGAAGTGAGGCTGAGGCTCGTTATGGTTTTCGGCTTTATCAAGGGGGGGCTGTTCCGGGTAAAGATATTCGTGTTGTTAAAACTGGTGATTGGGATGTTGAGGCTTGTGCGGGGACTCATCTTAAAAGTACCCTTGAAGTTGGTATGATAAAGATTGTTTATACTGAACGTGTTCAAGACGGTGTAGAGCGTTTGGGTTATGCTGTTGAGCTTCAGGCTCTTAAAGAAATTCAAAAGCAGGAGGCTTTGCTTTGGAATGTTGCGTTTACTCTTGGTGCGCCTGTTGAGAAACTAGATAAAACTGCTGAAAAAATTATGAAAGATTTTAAAGAAGCTCAGCAAGATAAACGTCGTTTAATTAAAGAATTGGCAGAAAAAGAAAGTCAAACAGCTAAAACATCTGAGGCTGCGCAGGAAATTCATGGTGTTTTTATTGTTAAGCGTGATTTTGGAGCGGTTATAGATGTTGATCGTATGGTAACAACGGGTAGTGAAATTATTAAACAAAATTCTGCAACGGTTGTTGTCTTCTATGGTTCAGATGGTAAAACGTCGCGAATCATGGTTATGGCAGGTGATAGTGCTGTAGCAAAAGGTGTTAATGCCGGTCAAGTAATCAAACAATCCGCGCCCATTATTGGGGGAGGCGGCGGTGGAAGACCTAATTTTGCACAAGGCGGCGGAACATTACCTAACAAATTACCCGAAGCTATCCAAACAGCTGAAGACACAATCAAACAACAAATTAAACCCTAACCCTCCACATCTTTTTATTTATTTTTTCTATAAGTCTCTACAGTATGCAAATTTTAAGTGATGCATCTGTTTTTTATGTTGTCGTAATGGTGTATGTTTATGTATTTGCGAAAAATGTGGTCGTAGGTTGATGTGCAAATGTTTAACTCAAACTGGCTCTAATTTTGTGTGTGGTTTATAGACGTGGTTTTTTAAAAAAATAAATAAAGTAGTAGTAGTAGTTGTTGAGCGGTGGATAGCTGTTGTTGTTATGGGATTTGTAGGACGTTTGAGTTTACTAGTTTCCATTCAGTGGTTAGCATGATTTGTGGTTCGCTGTAGATTTGTATGTCTTTAAGTTCTACTAGTATGCCTAATTGTTTGTCAACGTACATGTACGTGTATGCGTTATATGTTCTAGAAAATGTTGGGTCTTCCACATCATAGAATTCGCCTTCTGCTCGTAAAAAGTTTGTTGGCCTATCGCCGTCTTGGTAGCTTCTTGTTTCAGTGCTGTCAACAGTTATTCCGTCAGTAACTGCGGGTCGCGCTAGTTTGCCTTTCTCCAGGTTTACAATAAAAATACCCCAGAAACCTCCAACATTAGTGTTAGCACCATTTTCAACATTAAGAGTGCCCTCACTGCTAAAGCTGGTTCCATTTTTAAATTGAGTAGTTTCTATATATGTAACAAAGGGGTATTCCACGTTTGTTATTTCAACACGATAATAGTCTGTCCTGTTTACATCCAAATAGTTTTCAGGTATGGCTATATCACTTGAAGGAACATCAGCAGCTCCTGTCATTTGATAAGTAAATACGTCTCCAGCCTTTACCCCTATCTTTTCCTTTGGCGAGAAGGGTTGAACTGTATAAATTGCAGCTATTATTGCAACTAACAGAACTATAAACGCAATTATCACAAGATATTTTTTCTTTAACATGAACTATGATAAGCCTGCGTAGTATATAGTTTTTTTGCCAAAACTAGTAGTAGACTAAAACCGAAAAATGTTACGTATACTAAAATACCGTTTAATTCACGCATTTATTTAACCCGTCCTAATTGTAACGCGACAGGTCAAAATTACCTAGGATTAAATGTTTGACCCTACAGCTTAAACCATAGCTAAAAGTGTTAGAGAAATTCGTCTTTGAAACCTTCATCGTCTTCAACTACTGCCTTATCATCCTCATCAGCGTACTCATCATCATTGTAGCTGTTGTCTTTTTCTTTTTCTTTTGTTTGTTTGGTTTGCTCTGTTTTTGTTGGTTGTAGTTTTATAGTTGGTTTTAGCAGCTGTATCTCGTCTGTTACAAGTTCATTTAAGGGTTTATGGCATTGGCTGCATTGGAAGAGTTTGTTTCCGCATTCGGGACAAAACAGGTCTTGCTCAATTATGCTTTGAAGAATCTCTGCAAGGGCTTTCTTGTTACGAAGAAAATTAAGCTCCTCCGAGGGCATTTCTGTTTTTGGCACAGTTTTTGGCGGAGTGATTTCACGAAAAACTTTACTGATGCTCGTCTTACCCTCACGTAGCTTTTGCTTATCGTCTTCACTTGCTTTTTCAATAATTTTTTTCCCTCGCTCCAAAGTTCGAGTTGACACACCTGCCTTTTTAGCAATAATCTCTGCAGTTTTGCCCCTAAGACCCCCCTCATCAGAAAAAGAATCATCCCCCGCCGACTCCACCTGAGGCACTGATTCCTTTTGACCACTTTGAACCTGTTTTTTCTTCAATAACGCTTTTTCAATTTCCAAAAGCGGCACTGCAAGCTCAACAAGCTGAAAATTATTTAAATGCCGACGACGCAAATTAGCTTCAATTACAAACTTTTTCTCCAACAATTTATTCTCAAAATGCTTAACTTCAAAATCAGGTTCAATTTCCAATTCAAGACACGCACGAAAACGATGATGCCCATCAAGAACCTCAAGATCCTCACTAACAATAATAGGATAATGCTGACCCTCCGTTCGGATTGACTCCCTAAGTTGCTCAAACTCTTCCAAAGTCATAACTGGCAACATTTTCTCATATTGAGGATTCAAACGTAAACTCATACTACTACTACTACCACCCGCAAACTAGTACATCCATAAATAGACTAATAACAGAACTAAACAATAAACCGTTTGCCCCAAACTCTACATACCCACATTTAATCTCCAAACAACAACCCCCACAGCATAAACATCCTATAGTTTAACTATTTCTTGAAAAATTTTCCACGAAGACCTCTGTAATTTCACGATTCCTCCAGTACCCACCCACAATACACCATAACATGAAAGTAATATAACTTGCAAAAGTGACAGACCCTAAAGGGTCAAGGTACAGAAAACATGGAAAAGTGGTCGAGATGAGGTATTTAACAACTTTTTGCAGTCAACCACAACCCACATTTTTACCCCTCAAATTAGCGTCTAAACAGGTTTAGTAATCTATCTTTGTGCACGTATATGCCAATAAGGTTTTAAATTTTTGTGGCACTGGTGTTATCCTTGATTTTTTGTCATGACATGATTTAATAATTCCATTTAACATAATACTTTTGTTTTATTGATATGGTGCACAACGTGGGTCTAACATGGTTGAAACATTCAGAGAGCAAGTTCAAAAGCGTTTGTTTGGTTTGTCACGTAAGGATGTTTGTTTTTTTGCTTGGTTGTGTGCAGTACGTGCTTTACCCTTCCTAGGGGTGAGGAAAAATTTTAAACATTGGAAATCTGAAGCTATTGATAAAAGGCAAATACATCTGCTTGCAATATTTAACGCAATAGACACCGTTACATTTGGTAATAACGTTAATACTGTTCGAGTTGCCTGTGTCGCTGATGCTGTTTACGCTACCTATGCTGCTGCTGATACCGTTGCTGATGATGTTGCTTATGCCGCTGTTCGTGCCGTCAATGCTGTCGAAGCTGCTACTGCCGCTGATGATGTTGGAGCTATCTACACTAATGATGTTGATGTTGTTGATGTTGTTGCTGCTGATGCTGATGTTGCTGCCGCCGTTGTTGTTGTTGCTGCTGCAGCTGCTGCTGATGCTGCCACTGCTGATGCTGATGTTGCTGCCGCTGATGCTGATGCTGTCCTTGGAAAAAAGACAATTGACCTCAAACCTATTTTATTTGATGATTTAGAAAACATACTAACTAAGGAGTATAAATTTCAAAACGATGTTTCCGTGTATGGAGATGTGTGGGGTAATTTTCAGAGGGCTTTGCGTGATGTGGGTTGTGAGTATTGGGGTGAATGGTATAAGAGGGTGTTTGCTAAGGGTTTTATGTTGGATGAGGGTGATCGTGAGGAAATTAAGTTGCGGCTTAATGTTCCTGGTGAAATTATGGATCAGGGGGCTGCGGTTGTTGCTCGGTATGTTATGGAGTTAAAAGAGAAAGGTGCGGAGAGATTTAATGAAACACGTGTCATTATTTTGGGCAATAAAGGCTCAGGCAAAACCTCTCTTGCCAAACGTTTGAAGAACCCTACTGCGCAAATGCCTAACGATGATGAGAGCACAGAGGGCGTGGATGTTATTGATTGGCATGTTTTCGATGACTCCGGTCAGCACAGGGGGGTTAATGTTTATGTTTGGGATTTTGCGGGTCATGTTATTACTCATGCGGCTCATCGTTGTTTTATGTCTGAGCGTTGTCTATATATTTTGGTGGTTGATGGTCGTACGGAGGGTGATGGTCGTACGGAGTATTGGTTGGAGCAGATTCGTAATTATGGTGGTGATTCTCCGGTGCTTGTTCTTGTTAATGTTCGAGATGAGCACTTTGTGGATTTGCCGGAAAATACTTTGAAAACAGAGTTTCCTTCGATCATTGGTTTTTACCAAGTGGATATAGGTGTGGGTGGTGTGTCATTGTGGGCTTTTCGTCAAAAGGTTATGGGTATTTTGCGGGATAGTCCTCTTTGGAAGAACCAACAAATATCTGCACCTACATACAAGGTTAAAGAGGCTCTTAGACAAAAATTTAACCGCGGTAACAATTTCATTTCACTGGATGATTTTGATCAGATTGCCAAAAATAATGGCATTAAGTCAGAAGGGCGTGAGCAGTTATTAAAAGATCTTCATGACTTGGGCATCTGTTTGTGGTACGAAAACTTGGCAAGTTATAATATGCTCATGTTAAACCCTGTATGGATTAGTCGTGGGATATATAGATTAATTAACTGGGGATCAAATGCTAAAAAGTGCACTTTATCTATTTTGGATTTTCGTGAAGTATTTAAAGGGGAGGATGCTTGTATCTACACTGTGGAAAAAGCTGGGTTTTTGTTTGATCTGATGGAAGTCTATCAGTTGGCATTTTTCAAGAATCCTCTTGAGATTTTTGTGCCTTTGTTGCTTCCAGCTAACCGTCCAGAGTCGGGGGTTCCAGAGTTTGTTTTTGGAGAACGTTTACGTATGGAGTATTATGCTAGTCAGGCATTGCCGCCATACACAGTGGCGCGTTTGGCGGTACGTCATTCAAAGGAGTTGAATGAAGCGGGGTCATGGAAGTTTGGCGCGGTACTTAATTGGGAGGGTACAGATGCTCTTGTAGAGGAAAGTGAACGTACGCGTTCTGTGACTGTAACAGTCAAAGGACAAAAAAGGCGGGAGTACATAGCTATACTTCGAGATACATTAAATGACATTTTTGGTGACTATAGAAGCAGTTTCCCCGAACTGAAATACGAGGTTCTTGTTCATGATCCTGCAACACATAAAGTACAACCTATTGTTCTTCCTGAAGAAACAATTAAACGCCATGTTATGTTGGATCGAAAATATTTTGAGCCCAAGATCGGTGTTGAAATTCCCCTTGATAATACAGTCGAAGCATACAAAATTGATAATAACATACTTACTAAGTATAATGTAACTAACATAATTAATTTGCATTATGACAATCGAGTGATGATTAGCACAGGTAACAATTTAAGTGAATTGGAGCCAGAGCTACTCTGCGAAGCAAGGCTTATTTGCATAGGTGATGCGGATGCGGGGAAAACTACACTTATCGAATGGCTTGTAACAAAAAAGTGGAAACAAACAACGGGTCCAACCCGAGGTATCGCAATCCGATCCACAATAATTGATGATCCTGAACCACTTGATCCCAAGCGTAAGTTGGGTCTAAATTATTGGGATTTCGGTGGACAGGACATTATGCATTCTATGCATCAATACTTCATGGCGGAGCGGTGTCTTTACATTATCGTACTTGATGGTCGTAGAGATGAAAAACCAGAGTATTGGCTCGACCTAGTTTCTATGTATGGTGGGCGTTCACCTGTCATGATCGTTATGAATAAGATCGATCACAATAATAATGCACGTATAAACGAAGAAAAAATTCGCGAGATATACGGTCGAAAATTGATGCACATTTCATTTCATTACCTGTCCTGCAAAAAAGAAATTGGTCTTGTCGATTTTCAAATAGAAGTATTGCGTACAATTAAATTGATGGAATGTTATCAGACGGTATTTTCAAAGAACTGGAATCAGGTTCGGCAGCATGTTCGTCATATGAGAGATGCTAATGGAATCCCCAAGAATTATCTGAGTATCGAAGAATATGGTTGTATTTGTAAAAAATACTCAATTGATGAAAAAGATGTGCATATTCTTCTCGGCTGGCTACATGATATGGGAATTTGTTTGAGTTACCAACACATTCATGCCTCTGGCGTAGTTGAGAAAATAAAAGTATTACAACCAGAATGGATTACCACTGGTATTTATAAAATAATTAATGATGAGCGAGCAACAATACGAAACGGTTTTGTCACACACCAAATGCTTAGAACAATATTGGAAGAAAACGATGGAGAGAACGTACAATTTAGAAATATTGAGTGTGATTTTATTCTTGAAATGATGCGAATATTTCAATATTCATATTCAGTAGGTAATGACGAATTTTTTCCAATGCTCACATCAATCGAAAAATCCCCTTTGACACCAAAATTAGCTATTGCAGAGACTATTACCTATCGCATCCGGTTTGCTTCACTTTTGCCTGTGTCGGTATTACACAATGTTATTGTCCGTCTGCGTGAAGATGTGCAACCAAACTTTACTTGGCGTGAAGGAACCTTCTTGAGCAATAACAAAGTGTACGCGCAGTTAGCCTTTGGTGAAGATCGGAAAGTTCTAGACATAAAAGTAGCTGGTGCACGTGAAGATGCGGCACGTTACCTTTTACGGCTTTTGGATGAAATACATCGTGTGCTTCTGTATATTGATGTCGAATGGACGGAATTTGTCGTTGTCACACATGAAAATGTGAGTGCTGAATTAGATGTTGAACGGTTACAAAAAATGTATACTCAAGGTCTACGTGAAGAATATGTGACGGAATTCGATGCAGTTATGCCTATTTTACCGATTCTTCGAAACATCATACCGCAGCTCGTTATCGATAAACTGCAGAATGCAGCAAATGATGTAAACATGGTGCGCGAGATCCTCAAGGCATCTTTCGCTACACAAAAAGACGTTAAAATGATGCGACAGCAGATGGCGCAAATATATGTAAGCATACGGGAAATTAGTAATAAAGTTAGTAATAATGAAAAATATGCCCTAGAAACATATGCGCGTTTAAACACTAATATTGACAAAATTTTACAATGTGTTGAAGACATCAAGAAGAATGCTGCCAATAATGATTCTAAACTCTGTAATGCCATCAAAGAAGTCTATGATGTTGTGAAAAGTAAAAATCAGCAAAATCTTCTGACAAAGTTGCTTACACTTGTGCAACACACGGCCAATTTGTATAGCGTATGTGGATTGGGCCAGCACCTACTGTCCCTTATTCAATGGTAGAGTGACACCCAGTGAGGTACTCTTACGAATCCTTTTCCAAATGCCCCTCTCAGAACAACCTGAATTCTTAGCTAAATTGTGATATACAAGTCTCAAAATTATGGTCAGCAGGTATGGATTTTAAAAATTAATCAAAACATAAGCTGAACCAAACTCTAAAATTTACCCAACCAAAACTTGCACCAACAACACAACCAAAAACCATATGAATGTATATGTTAATTAACATATACATAAACAGGGAAGAACATGACGCTCAAAAACCAACCCATACCAATACCAACCAAAAAAACAATAACCCGAAAAGCACCAAACGGAACACAATACATCTACTACACACTACGCGCCTACCGAAACAAAAACGGCAAACCCACAAGC
>WQYG01000005.1 GCA_009781395.1 Candidatus Bathycorpusculum sp.
ACGCTCCCTATACAAACCCAAAACCTCACCACAACTCAAACCACCATCACTACACAACAACACAAAAAACCCCGCCCGACCAAGCCACCTATCCACCAACCCCTCATCCAACACAAAACTCACCCCACCACCCTCCACAGCAGACACCTCTACCGCAAAATAATCCTTAAACCGCCTAGCAACCCCTCTACAAGGCTTATTTAACCCTAAAAGCTCACCCTTCAAACGCTCAATACGAGCATACAACGCTTTCTCATCAAAAGCCTGCTTCTCTGCATCAAAATAAATGTACGCCCAAAGTTTATGCCCATAAAGCTCCAAAGACCGCTTAACACCATAAACCTCAAACTCGCCAATACGATTAGCTGATTTGCGCACCTCAGACTTGTTTTCATCAACTAGCTTGCGCGCCTCTACACGACCCGAGGATAAAGCCGTGACAAAATCATACCGGTTTTTGTAGAGATAGTTAAAATTGTCCTCTGTTACAAAAATACGATCCAAAATTAGGCTTATGGTGTTTAAGCCTATTTTTTGGGCAGTGGTCATCATGAATTCCAGATACGATTTGTCAGGAATGCTTCCGTTGTAGAGGGTGTAGTATGTTGGTATGTGTGAGGTTACGCCGTAGTAGAGGCCCATGTTTATTTGGGGTAGAATGTCGCGGTCGCGGTTGTAGCCCCATTCTGCGAGGTCTATGTTGTTTGAGTGGGTGGAAAGTGAGGTTACGTCGTAGGCGTGGTGTTCTTTGTCTTTGCGGGTTTTTATCCAGTTGGTGAAAAAATTGGTTTTTTCTTGTGGGGTTATGGATGCGAAGAGTTTGCTGGCGTGTATGTCGGTGAAGGGTTCTGTGATTGTTGTTTGGGTTTGGTCGAGCCAGTTTTGTATGTAGCTTAGGGTGTTGCCTTTGCAGATCATGTAGATGGCGGTGGTTAAGAGTTGGTTGTGGTTTGTGGGGAAGGTTGTTTGTAGGGTTTGGGTTAGTTGTAGTTGGTTTGCTATGTGGTTTAAGACGGTGGTTGTGCCGATGCTTTGGATTGTTTGGATGGTTGGGGGTGTGTTGTTTGTGGTGGTGGTGTTTGTTGTTGGTTGGTTTGTTGTTGGTTGGGGGAAGAGATCGTGGTAGTTTCTGTTTGGGATTAGCATGTCTGTTTTTGTGTCTTTTTTTCCGATGGATATGACTTGGCTTGTGGGTTTGCCGTTTTTGTTTCGGTAGGCGCGTATTGTGTAGTAGATGTATTGGGTTCCGTTTTTGTTTTTTCTGGTTGTGGTTTTTTTGTTGGGTATGGGTACGGGTTGGTTTTTGAGTGTTATGTTTTTCGCCTACGTTTGTATATTATAATTGTGATATACTTTTATATGTGTTTTGGTGGTGTGGTTGTTGTGTTGTGTGGTTGAGTGTTTTGTTTGTTTTGTTGTGGTTTGTGGGTTTTGTATTTTTCAAAAACTAGATTTGGTCAGCGTAATTTTGAGGCCTGTATATCACAATTTAGCTAAGAGTTCAGGTTGAAGTAAAAAACGAGGGAGTTAATGATCCACATGATAAGTAACAAAAAAGTAAACTAAGGCAAACAACCTGCATTTGAAACTTTACAATTATGGACTTACAAAAAAAGGAATATACATTTTTGTCAATTTTGATGTTTTTGCATGTTATGAGGATGCCCCTTTGGAGCATTAACATTTTTTGCAGGATCTGGTTGATAGACACACCATGGATCCTCTTTTAAGTAGTCACCTTTTGCCTCAGTTGGCACATGTAAGTCACCACAGTAATCTATAAAGTCAGCTGAAAGACCATACGCTCTTGCTCTGCAACCACCACACAAAGACTTATAGTCACATTTACCACATTTACCTGTCAGAGTGCTGGGATCACACAGGGCTTTGAACATGTCAGAGTTATGCCAGATTTCTTTGAAACTCTTCTCACGAACATTTCCAACTTTAACAGGTAAATATGGGCAAGGAGTTATGTCACCGTTTGGATATATTCGACAATAGTGCATGCCTGCAATGCAACCACGTATCCATTGACGCACATCTAGAGCCATACCTTGAGCTATACGCATGAATTGTGGAGCACACGAAGGACGTACATTAAGACGATACTTTGACACTTTAGCAAAAGTTGTGGTTATCAGATCCTCATATTTTTGAGGAGAAATATCATCCAGTTTAACACCCCTGCCCGTTGGAACAAGGAAGAACAGATGAAAGTTTTCTACACCAATACTTTCAGAGAAACTCAGTATATCATCAATTTGATCGTAATTATCATGTGTTAAGGTTGTGTTAACTTGGACCAAGACATCATTAGCACGCAATGCTTTTATGGCGTTTACAGCCTTGTCCCAACTACCTATAACACCACGGAAGTCATCATGTTGAGCAGCAATGTGTGAGTCTAAACTAATTGAAACAGTAGTTATACCTGCTTCTTTGAGTTTTTTTGCAACGGCATCATCAATTAAGCTACCGTTACTACCTAGACCCATCTTTAGACCCTTGCTTGAACCGTATTTGATAAGTTCGTACACATCGGATCGTAGAAGAGGCTCACCACCACTTAAAACCAGAAGGGGATGACTGACCTTACAAATTTGATCAATTAGCCGTTTTCCTTCTTCGGCGGTTAATTCATTTTCTAATTTTCTGTCGGTTGCATTAATGTAGCAGTGACTACATTTCAAGTTGCATTCACGCGTTACGTTCCAAGACAAGATTAAAGGAACAAAACGTTCTCTTTTCTCCGCCTCGTGAGAGTAGGCAAGTTTTAAGTAGAAAGAACACACCCCATCAGAGTCCATAAGTTTTGGTTGCCAAAGAGTTAATGGAAAAGGCATAACTGTTTCAAGCATCGCTTTCGCATGAGCAAAACAAAAATTTTTACAAAACAACGTTGATACATCATCACTAAGGCCAAGGTTTTTTATTATGTACTGATGACTGCCGTGTATTGGACAATTTAAGAAATCCATTTGGCCATCAAGAGTTTCAATAGACATAGCATTTTTAATATAGTGATCACTTAGCATAACAGATTGCAATTTTTCTCTACGCATACCAGCTTTTAACGTTACATCTAAAGCGATATCAACAGTCTCTTTACCAAAAACGTCTTTTACAGCACACATTACATCTTGGATTTTTTCGACACCATAAGTTTTTATAAGCACGTCAAGAGTAAGCGCTCCTTTGATTGTTTCGTATTCCTGAATAAGACGCATTTTTGTAACCAGAGCAGCCCATTCATAAAACAATTTCTCAAGAGTACTACTTGTGTCAGGTTCTTGATTTGTTAACTGTTTTTCTAACGCTTTATATTTTTTAGATAGGTCTGAAAAGAGAGCGAATTTTTGTTCGGAATTCAAACGTTCCGTGGCAACAGATGGATCACCCATTTTAAAACTAATCAGTATACCATTTAGCAGCGTGTTAGCATCCTCTTCAAAAAGACCAAAAAAATGGTCAAGATTTTTTTGAACATCAGGCTGTGTAATATTTAATTTTTCAAGCACAATTGTAGTTTCGGATTCCATTTTTGTAACCATTGCCATGTGGTAAAGCAATGACCCAGCCATACCAGGATCCGCTTGTTTACCCATTATGCCATAAAAAAGTTGATTTGATAATTGTTTAGCGATGTCATAATTCCCTGCGTCTATAGCAGTTTGTGCTTGGCTAAACTTGTTTTTTCTTTCAGCTAACAGCAACGCCCATTTATGGCAATGTCGCTCATCATAATTGGTCATTTGTAATCCATCCGAATTAAATTACAAAAGAAGGTTCTAAGAGTATATAAGGTAGCAGTATAACGATTTCTAAAAAACGTACATCTTTGCACCAACACACAAGTACGATAAACTAATTAAGCACCACTGGAACATACAAAACAATAACGGTGAAAAATTTGGAATTAAGCTTTGATTTAATTTATGCTTTAATCGGTTTCCTTATAATGGTTGGCATACTTGGCGGCATCGGAATAAACAAACCAAGAGGCATGAGCGTCAAAACATGGTGCATCGGCTACCTTGCAGTCGCAATAGGCTTTGACATACTAGTCATTATAGGCCTACTAGGCAACTATACACCACTAAACAACCTATTAATCGGACTCGCTGCAGGCGCCGCCACAGGCCTAGCAATCCACGTCATGCACCACATAAACGAAGAAGACGCCCACCCAACCATCATGGGCTAACCGACCATTTTTTCAAAAAACAGGTTTACACATAAACGAGCTTCAATCTGTTCATTAGATGATTTTGAGCAAAGCAAATAACAAACGGTTAAACCTTTGGAAAAAACACTTGTGCTTTTTACACCATAATTACTTTTTTAAGACCTATTTTACCACCATTCAACATTTAAAACACAAAATCTGAGTAGGCATTTAGGTTGTCTCAAAGAGTAGAAACATTAACACAACAGCACTGCAAAAACTGTTCACAAATTCTATAACATACTAAACACACACTACTGAAAAAGTCCAGTAGCAAAAGAAAAGAGAAAACAAAAGACAAAATGCGGATAAGTACACCATTGTTGTAAAATTCAATTCATACCCACGAATGAAAATGGCGCCGGGGAAGGGATTCGAACCCCTGCAGGCACGAAACCTACCAGCTATCTTGCCGTTTTAATCAAAGCCCACATTCTTTAAGATCTCGAGGCTGGCGCGATAACCACTCCGCCACCCCGGCTACAATAGACATAACCTATATGCCACTCTAAAAGAGTTTCCAGTAAAAACTGACCATAACTAACTATGGTTAAGCTGTTTCTGCTATTGACATTTGATCCAAGAGGAGTACATAAAAACTGGAGTGTAACTGAATAAAGCAGCTAAAAAAAAGTTATGCAACTAGATCAGCCATGTCGAGACTATGTTCATAAATCTGGAGCACAAAAGAAATAGCAGCTAAAAGTTGTGGTATGACATCAACGGGTTGATTTTTTGCAATTTTCTCAATATCTGCATAAATATCTTGAATTCTGGTTTTTGCTTTTCGAACATTTTCTGCCAGAACCATATCTTTGTTAATAAAAGAGTTTATCGCTTGTTCATTTGCTTCAAGACACACAGTCTGTAAATCAATCAGCACCTTTAGTAATTCACCAGATGGTTTAAACCCATGTAGATTAAGAACCGCTGTGGCTACCTGTACGCAAGCATCACCCATGGATTCAAGTAAACTGGCGGCAAGACGATAATCTAAACAGTCAATCGGGGTTATTCCTAGTTTCTCACTAAGACGGGGGGTCTGTATGATAGTTCGAAGAATTCGCACTAATAAGAAATACAACCGATTGCTTTCTACATCACGAGCTATAACAGTTTTTGCCAACTGTAAATCGCCATTAATAAAAGAGTTTGTAACGTCGCGAGCCATTCCAGAAACTATGGCATAATTTCGGCGCAAAATTTTTTCAGGCTGCGAACCTGAAGGATCAAGCAAACACTGTAAAACCACTTGAGAATAATTCTCTTCAACAATCTCCAGGCCTACAAGAGAACTTGCAGTAGATTTCACAGTAGCTCTTACTTCAAGGTCAAGACGGCCTTTGGCTTCAATACAAATAACATCAAACCCCAATAGATATCGACCAATAATTTCTCTACTTAGAAAAGGTTCAACAGTTAAAGTAACAATTTTTTGCGGAGCTTCAGAGGCATATTTAGCATCAACAACAAGTTTACCATCACCAGTAACATCTAAATTAACCATGGCACCTTTTTTTAATCCATTCTGTTGAGCCCAAGACTTTGGCACACAAACAAAAAATGTACCAGTGGGGGTTTGCTGAACCTTACGTAAATCACTCACTCAAGTTACCCCTTTCAAACATGGGCTAAATAAACGTTTTACAGCTATATAAATTTGGCATAAACTATTAAAAAATCAGCCAAACACACAATCAACAAACAAAAAAACACATAAAAATTGTCTTCAAAAATTTAAGTAGATAAACAATAACAGTAAATACGTCAACATCATAAATGGCTAAACATACAAACCATATTATTGAAAAAAGTTAAAGCGAGAAATCGCAAACATGAACAAAAACGAAAGATTGCAAAAAGCCATTGAGGCAACAATCATTGCGGGACATCAACTTAGCAATGAAGCCTTTTACTATCTATGTCACAACTGTGAAGAAACTGACCCGCTTGCAATAATGAATATGGTACTACATGAAATAAAAAATCTAAAAGACAAACCCTTCTTTATAGAAAAAAAATTCTTAGAAAACATCGTTAACCAATTAACTCAGACACACCAAGCAGCCCAAAACAGAAAAAACCAAACAACCAATCAAACAACAAAAAGCACAGAGTTCAATAAAGAGGAAGAAGAAAAAATACAAGACTGCAAAACACAACAACCATCATTTAGACCATCAACAGCTTTTGACGAGAACACTTTTCACCCCTACGCAAAATACATATCCTCAGAATTAAAAATTCTTGAGGATGCAACAGACAAACTTACCTCAAACGGAACCCTTGAAGAATACAACACACTTTTTCAAGATCGCTATAAACGCATAGAAAAAATCCTACGACAAAGAATAGACGTTAAAGCAGCAACACCAATCAGAGAAGCTTTAAAATCACAACCAAAAACTAAACTAAAAATTATCTGTATGCTAACCGAAAAAAGGGACAACAAACAACAGACAATACTTTCCGTAGAAGACCTAGATAGTAACGCAACTGTGTTAGTTCCAAACAAAGCACCAGACGAAGTAAAAAAAAAAGCACTGCAAATTCTTCCAGACCAAGTTATCTGCATCGCAGCAATAAAAACCAAAAGTAACCTGTTTCTAGCGGAAGACATAATATTTCCAGATGTCGGACAAAAAACCCCACAAAAAGCACAAGAACCAATCTACGCCGTATTCACATCAGACATTCACATAGGCAGTACAAAATTTAACAAAGAAGCCTTCAAAAAATTCATTCTTTGGCTTAAAGGCAAATACGGCACACCCGAAATGAGAAAAATTGCAGGGTACGTAAAATATCTCCTTGTAGCAGGAGACATTGTCGATGGTGTAGGAATTTATCCTGGTCAACAATTTGAACTAACAATTCGTGACGTCCACAAACAATATGATTTCGCCATCAAATATTTAGAAAAAATTCCAAAATACATAGAAATAGTATTGGCACCTGGAAACCATGACACATCAAGAAAAGCTCTGCCACAACCCGCCATTCCATCAGACTATTTAACTGCAATTGAAGGAAAAACAAATTTTCACTCAGTTGGAAGTCCATGCCTATTAAGCATTCACGGTGTCAACGTACTTATGGATCATGGAAGAAGTTTAGATGACATTGTAGCAACCATTCCAGGAATGAGCCATAATCATCCAGAAAAATCAATGAGACTACTTTTACAAGGCCGACATATAGCACCAGTGTATGGCGGAAAAACCATGCTTTCCCCAGAAAACCGTGACTACCTAGTTATTGATAAAGTTCCAGATATCTTACATGCGGGTCATGTCCACGTTTTAGGATTCTGTAATTACAAAGGTGTCCTAGTTGTTAACTCTGGCGGTTGGCAAGAACAAACAGATTACATGGAAAAATTAGGTTTAGTTCCAACCCCAGGAAAAGTACCAGTAATAAACTTGATGACCATGGAAATAACAGTATTAGACTTCAAAACAGAAAATTAACGTTTATCAAGACTATTTTTTTGTGGGGCTTGGGGCTTATAATCAAGTATATGGCTAAATCTTTTGTCAGCACCAAACACATCACGAATAAGAGCTCTAGAAATTTCAAGACGAATTTTCTTAGTTCGTCCATAACGCCCCATACTTACGACTTTAGCGTTAACAAGACCCATAGAATCTAATTCGTTAACTAAACTACTCAAACGGCGCTGGGTTAGAAGACCAGCTCCAAATTCGCCACAAAGCTCATTGTAGACATCATAAATTTCACCAGTATTTGCACTTGACTTGTTAAGATGATAAACACTTAGCAATACTAATTTTGAGTGTAAAGTCAAGTTATTGAGAGCTTCAACAACACGATTATGTTCAATGTGTTTCTCCGCTTGGTGCACATGATCCACAGTAATGTTTTTTGCTTCTTGACGTTCAGCCACTTCTCCAGCTACACGTAACAAATCTAACGCGCGACGGGCATCGCCATGTTCTGCAGCTGCAAGAGCTGAACAAATACTTAAAGCAGAATCAGTTAAAACAGCGTCTTGAAAAGAAAGTTTTGAGCGTTCAAGTAAAATATTTCTCAATTCACTTGCATCATATGGTCGAAAAACGAGTTCTTCTTCACTTAAAGAACTAAAGACTCTTGGATCAAGAAACTCTTTAAGACGTAAATCATTAGAGATTCCGATGATAGAAACTTTACTTTTTGCAAGTGTTTCATTTATTCTAGTTAACTCATACATGAAGGCATCGCCTTTCTCTTTAATTAAAGCATCAACTTCGTCAAGCACGATTATAAAAAGAATGCGCGAGGTATCAAGACTTGTACGAAATCGGGTAAAAACTTCTTCCACAGACAAACCAGTAAAAGGTATGGAAATGCCTACGCTTTGACTTAAACTTGCAAAAACACGATATTCAGAACCAGTCATACGACAATTTATATAACAAAACTTTACTTGTGCACCATACTGTTTTGCTTTTGCTTCTAAATGACTTAAAACATATTTTGTTACAGCCGTTTTTCCAGTTCCAGTTTTTCCATAAATAAAAATGTTTGAACATCTAGCATCTTTGAGAACTGGTGCAACTCTTTCACCTAACAATCGAATTTGATCTTCTCTATGAGGTAACTTGTCAGGTATATAGTCGTGCCTAAGCACTTCTCGGTCTTTGAAAATATTTATTCTGTTAACGAAACTATCGAATACATCATCAAGCACGTTTGTGAATTCCATGTTACAGCCTCAAGTTTTCAAAGGATATACCGTTATTTCTATTGGAACAAATAAAGCATCAGGTACAAAAATCTGGTTTGTTCACACAAGATTTCTACAAAACTATGTTTAACTAAGGAAAAATATTTACAAAAAGACACACCCCCAAATTTCCACTGGATAAAAACTTAAGTGTAGTATAATTAACCTTAAGTTTAATTATTAATAATATATACATTGGGTATTACATACTATTTTTATATAATAAACTCTGTTATCCAAATTTTTAGATACTTTTTTTATAAAAATTCTGAACGGCAAAATTTGCAGCATAATTATAACCTCTCGAATGGAAACCAAGGGGTGTGCCTATAAAACGTTAAGAACCATTTTAACAGCCTTATTTTTCTTGGGAATAACCCTTCTTTTTTCACTGACCCTTCTCTGTTGATGAACTGCTTTGAAAATATGAAAATACACATTGACACTTCACAAAACTGTGAAGTTCATGTGAAGTGCTAATGAAATCTCTTTAGTTTGAGCTCTATTTTCATTAAAGCTTAAGATTTTATGATGATTTTTGTGAATAACACACCCCTGCATTTCTACTGGAAAATGTGGATTAACGGTGAAATATTTTTGTTTTTATTTTTTATTTAATTGTGAAGCTTGTAAAAGCATAATCAATGAAATTTTTGACTAAAAATCAATTTAAAGCATGTTTTAGGCTTTTTCACATTACATACTTTCACCATAACAGCTATAAGCTCTGAAGTCATAGAGTTGTGAACAAACACCTAGGTAAAAGATATGCCTGCAAACAAAATGCGCGTGGAGATATATGATAACGAAGGCAACAAATATACTGTTGCATTCGACGGTCAAATTACACGCGATAAAACTTTACGTATCTTAGATATTGCAGAATTACTAGGTGGTATGTCTAACGAAAGACAATCAACAATAACTTCAAACAATCCTCTTCCAAATATAACTTCGCGATTTGAAAAAGTTCAAAAAGTTATTCAGAAAAGTTTTCCATTAGTTTGGTTTGTATCTAAAGATGTACAAGCAATTTATGAACAAGACCTTAAGGAACCAATCAGTTTAAGCACGGTTTCAACATATTTATCAAGAATGACAAACAAGGGCTTACTTATACGAACAGGTACTGGAAACAGTGTCAAGTACAAAATAACACCAAACTTACCACAAACAAAAATCAAACAACAAATTGAAAATAACTATTAACTATTTGTTCCCTTCACAGGGGCATGTTAATTTTGTTTCACAACTTAAATGATGAGCCATATACTTTTATTATATTTCGTGTGTACTGATTTTCTCCTCTTTTTTCAAAAATTTTTCCATTTCCTTTTTAACACTATACTTAAAAGGAATTTTTCCCATTTCCCTTTCAAGATATCCCCCTTCATAGAGTTTTTTCATTAACCGTGCTGTATGCTCTCTACTAAGTTCAACACGTTCTTTAATTTCAGGAGCAGTCTTTGCTCCTTCAGAAGATAACATTTCCAATACTATTATCTCAGTATTAGTTAATGAAGCTAAGGCTTTATCTCGTTTGATAGGTACGACTGGAATTACTTGTTCGACCTTAAAATCATTAGGTGCTAACAAGATTTTTTCTATTTGTTCCTCAAATATAACGATTTTGTTTTTGAATAATTCGTGGTTTGTTTCAATATCTTTTATTTTTACATCTAAGCCTGACAAGTTACTGATGTTTTGTGTCAAACTGTTAAGTTGATTTATTTGTGTCTCAAGTAAACTCTTTTGGTTTTCAATAATATTTCTTTGATCTTCCAAGTTTTTTTTCTGATCTTCAAGATTGCCAAGTTGGTTCTCTACAGGTGAAATTCTTTTTTCAATATTGTCTATTTTTCTTAGCCCAGTATCGGATTTTGCTAGACTTCCTTCAACTTTAAACGCTATTTGCTCAAGCCTTTCCGACTCACGTTTAAGCTCACGATTGAAACTTAGTACAATATCTTCAATAGCGTCATGGGCTTTTTCATACTCTTTTTGAGCCTGACGTATTCTGCCATAATAACCAGTTGACGCAACAACTATTGCTGCTAATAATATACTCATTAATGTTGGTAATATAATTTCACTCAAGTTTCCACCTCATGTGATGTAGATGTGATTTTTCTATGATTTAGCGTGTTGCATCACACATCACAGTTCTGTATGTGCCTTTTAAGCCTTGTGGTAATTCCCATGTAATGCAATATATGACATCACACATCACACGAATCACGTTATTTCGTTGATTTTCACATTTTCCATAAGTTCGAAAACAAGCTCATTTTATCTCTTATTTTATAATTGCTTCTTATTTTATCTTGGTTGAATATTGTTGTTAACTTGTGAAAAAGAAGTCAAAATTAGCCTTTTTTCTGTGATTTGTGATGTCACAAAGGCTGATTTGATGGGCTAGAGAGGCGTTTTAAGCTTGTTTCTATCTCTTCTCTGATGATTTCTATCATTTTTACGTGATTTTCTATCTCTTCTTGCTTTCCGGGTATGTCTTGATGAGCCTCCACATAATCTCTTAGTTTATTCGCTATTTCGAGGTATGGGTCTAAAGTTGAGCTTTCAAACACACCTAAATAACCTAAAAGTAGTACAGTGTAAATGGATTTTATTACATTTTCTTTGGACTGTGCTAATGTCCTGTTAAATGAACCTCGACTTATTTTAGCCTTTGTTAATCGTAATTTGGCTTTTTCGTCGTACTTTAGTTGTTTGCCTGATATATTTTCAGCTAATATGTCAATTAACAATGTTTCGAGTTGTATTCTTGTTAATTGACTGTTTTTTGCCAATATTTTAACAATGGGGTCATTTAAAACCCCATTTAACCATGTTGTTGTGCTGTCTTTTAGCTTCAAAACTTATGTCTCCTTTGTTATGTTAAATGGATACAACTTTGTATACTATCGACACTTTTATAGCTTACTACCCCTAAAATAACCTTTTTCAAACAACTAAAACAGAATAAATTGCGGTTATTATGTGATAATATTGAATTATTGAGTTCATCGTGATATTTCCAATAAAAATCACGCCTAAAACAATATTTAAAGGACACTCTGCCGTTATGTATTTAACTTACTATAGTGACTTTTCATCTTTTTCTAAACTTTTATGCTAATTCCTAATTCCCACTCTAACGCTTCTTTGCTTGTTTAATGTTTATTTTTTCAGCCAAAACACTTTTTCTTTCTCATCAGCATTACAATTTTTCTTACTAAGCCACATATAAATAACCACATTGACATAGTTGTGATGTCACAAAACATGTATAATCCACGCTAAATCACGTGTGTTTCCCATGAAAAAGCATGATGTCACAGATTGTGATGAGCTCGTAACGTAAATGTGATAAACTTGTGATTTGTGATTATCACGATCACAATTACAAAAATTTAAATTTAAAGTCGTAGCTGTTTTCTGAAAACTACCAAAAGGTCGTCTTAAATCTCTAAATATGACAATGAAGGTTTCAGTAGCTCTTAAATCATGAAATGGCTACCACAGATGAAACTTTCGTCATATTTTACCTTGTCTAAAACATTTTCTGTGGGCTTAAGCAGTTTCCATCCAAATCACAAACCTTCTTAAATTCCAAAGATTGACATAATCAGAAAAGATTATCCAAGTCTGAACCTTGTTTTTGGCTTTAGGTGTTATTTCTTCGTGTTTTTGCAGATTTACCTGTTTGTTTTCACGGATGCAATTAATTTGAACAAGAGCCAGTTTGGTGTTGTCTTTCATGTCTCCATTTTCTTTAACAATCTTGACTTGGAGACCTGAAATCATTTCCAACGGTTCTAAACCCCAAGTTTAACTGTTATGGGTAGTTGTCGTTTATGTTCATTATATAGTAAACGGTTCTTAACTGCTTCAATAGTTCTATGTTCCACGTTTAGTTGACTTGCAATTTCATCTGTTGGCATGAATTTTTCAAGCCCATAGAGGATGAGATCTAAGGTTTCATATTTTATTCCAAGTTCTCCTTCAGCTGATTGATTAGGCCAAAGTGCTGGTGTGGCTGGTTTTAATGCGATTGTTTCTGTGATTCCAAGTGTAATTGCAAGTTTACGTACTTGTGTTTTGTAGAGATCTTTTATGGGTGACATGTCTGCTGCGCCGTCTCCCCATTTTGTGAAATAGCCCATTAGAGTTTCTGATTTGTTAGAACTTCCACAAACAATTTTGTTAAGCTTATTTGCGTAATAATAAAGAACAATCATTCGGGTTCTTGCTTTGATATTTCCTTTACAGATTTGATTTTTTTGGTCGTATATGGGTATTGTATTGTAGAGCTCTTTAAGGGCATGTGTCATGTCAACTGTTTGGGTCTCAATGTTAAACTGTTTAGTAATAGTCTCTGCATCGTCAATGTCTTTTTGGGTTTTTGTTTCCTCTTCAGGTAAAACTAGCGCTAGAACATTTTTGCTTCCTAATGCTTTACTGCATAGTGCTGCAATAGTTGCGCTGTCAACTCCGCCCGAAAGCCCAAGTACAACACCTTTAGCTTGACTATTGGTTACGTATTCTTTGATAAAACGGATAATTCTTGTTTCTATTTTGGGAAAATCCAAGTTTAATACGGAAGGTGTTAACTTCACGGTTTGTACACGTCTTTATTCTTCTGGTTGGTAGGCAAGTATTTAAAGACAAGCATAAATATTAAAGGAACATACTATTATCAATGAAGGTTGTTTCATGGGTCGCAGAAGGAAAAAAACTGTTCATATTCCAAAAAAACGTTTGCCTAAATTCTTCTCGTGCCCTACATGTGGAAAAGAAACAGTGCTTGTTGAAATAAATCGAGAAGAAGGTGGAGGGCACGCAGTTACTCAATGCAGTAGTTGTGGCCTTGTAAAAGAGTTTCAAGTAAAACCAGCACAAAGTGAAGTTGATGTTTACTGTATGTTAACTGACCATGTGTATAGTGCATTAAAACGTACATCTCTAACTAAACTAAAAGAGTAATTTGAGAGAATAACTAATGCTTGGACGAGTAGAAAAATATCTTTTTGAAAAAATTGCGATTGAAAAAACAATTCATATGACCCTTATTGACCCTGAAAAAATTACTTCTACTCAAGCTTCCGTCGTGGCAGAAAACTCTAAACATAGTGGAACCGCAGCCATAATGATCGGAGGTTCAACATTTTCTTCGCAGGCTCATCTAGATACAGTGATTCAAACAATTAAGAAAACTGTTGATTTGCCCATTATACTTTTTCCAAATAACGAGAACGGTATCAGCAGATACTCCGATGCAATATGGTTTATGTCTCTCTTAAACTCTGTAGATCCATACTACCTAGTCGGTGCCCAAATCCTAGGTGCCCCTTTAATTAAAAAATTCAATATCGAACCACTTCCTATGGGGTACATAATTGTTGGACAAGGAGGAACCGCAGGCGTTGTCGGCAAAGCAAACACCATACCATACGACAAACCTGAGTTGGCAGCTGCACACGCTTTAGCGGGACAATACTTTGGTATGCGGTTTATTTATCTTGAAGGTGGCTCTGGAGTAGCGAACCCTGTTCCACCCGATATGATCAGAACTGTTAAAAAATGTCTTGATATTCCTTTGATTGTTGGAGGCGGTATTCGAACTCGTGAACAAGCAACGGCAGCCGCACAAGCAGGTGCAGATGTTATCGTAACAGGAAATCTTATTGAAACCACCGATAACAAACAACGCATATCTGAGATTATTGAAGGCCTTAAACAAAAAACCCTGACTAATAATTCTTGAGTTTTATTTTTTTTTAGAAAAATCAAAATACCTTTATTGTTAACTTTTATTATTTCTTAGAAGGGTGTTTACTTGAGCAGTAATTTAAGTCAAAGTTACCAAGATTACGTTGATGAACTGAAACAACAGTTAAAAGAGTTATACACAGTCAGTGATAGTGCCAGAGCCAAAGGCTTAGACCCTGCTTTAAAAACTGAATGCATTGAAGCTCAAGACATTGCTGACTTGGTTGAGGGTCTTGTTGGACCAAAAGGTGTTGCTTTAAGTATCCGTAGATTAAGTAGTCAAATGCCTCGTGAAGAAGTTGCTTTCAAAGTTGCGCAGGAAATTGCTCAAGGCAAATTTATAACCCCTGAGGAAGAACAAGCCCCTGATGCGCTAGCTGAACAGGCTATTAGGACTGCGCTTGCAATTTTTACTGAAGGTTTAACTGCTGCTCCTATTCAGGGTATTGCTCAAGTTAAAATAAAAAAAAATGTTGATCAATCTCGTTACCTAGCTATATATTTTGCTGGTCCGATTCGTTCAGCAGGTGGCACTGACCAGGCTTTAACGCTAGTTGTGGGTGACTATGTACGTCGAGAATTAGGGTTAGATGCATACAAGCCTACTGAAGATGAGATTTCCCGTTTCATTGAAGAATTGCGACTCTATGAACGTTCTGTAGGGCGTTTCCAATACCACATTCCAGACGAAGAACTACATAAAGCTCTAAATCTTGTTCCTGTAGAATGTACGGGCACTGAATCAGACCCTGTTGAAGTTTCCTCATATCGTAATCTGGAACGTGTGGAAACCAATCGTGTTCGAGGTGGTGCATTAAGAGTCATTAATGACGGTATTGTTGGTCGTGCGCAAAAAGTATTTGTAATAATTGATAAGATAGGTTTTCAAGGTTGGACTTGGTTACAAACTTTCAAAAAAAAATCTGAGAAAAAAACTGGCGGTTTCATGGACGATGTTATCGCTGGAAGACCCATCTTTGCTTTTCCATCAGCTCGAGGAGGTTTTCGGCTTAGGTATGGGCGCTCACGTAATACTGGTCTTTCAGCAGTTGGCATTCATCCCGCTACGATGCTTGTAGTTGAAGGCTTTCTGGCAGCGGGTACACAGATGCGTTTGGAACTACCTGGTAAAGGCGGGGTTACTCTACCTGTCGATAGCCTCGAAGAACCAATTGTTTTGCTTAAAGATAATTCTGTTGTACGGGTATCACTTGAAAATTTTTCTAAAGTTAAGGGTAAAATTCAAAAAATACTCTTTCTTGGTGATATACTGATTGATTTTGGTGATTTTCTCTACTGCAACAAGTCCCTATTGCCTTCTGGTTACGTGGAAGAATGGTGGGTTAAAGATCTAAAAGATGCGATTGCAGCAAAATTTGATGGTGATAGTCAGAAAGCATCTGACGCCTGTTGTCTTTCAATACAACAGCTTGAATCTTTTCTTGTTGACCCTTTCAAAAATAAACCTACAGTTAAACAAGCTTCTGCTCTTAGCAAAAACTTGAATATACCCTTATCACCCAATTGTACTCTCTTTTGGTCCAGTCTTTCCACCCCTCAAGAAGTTGATTGTCTGAGAAGCTGGTTACTCGCTTCTGACATGTCCTCTAATGATGGGATTCTATGTAATATAACTGGAGTCGCTAATGACGAAGTTGTAAAGTTGCTTAGAAAAATTTTGTTACCTCATCGAATTATTGAGGATAAAGTTGTGATTGAGGGTGAAGATGCTGCCGTTTTTGGTTTTTCACTTGGTTATGGCCTGCCTAATTTACAGGAATCGGTACAAGTTGATACCGCATTGGATTTGTTGGTTGCTCTTAGTGGTGTGCAGATTAGAGATAAAGCTCCAAGTTATGTAGGTGGTCGTATGGGTAGGCCTGAAAAAGCTAAACATCGTGAAATGCGGCCACTGGTTCATGTGTTGTTTCCTGTAGGTTTAGCTGGAGGGGTTCATAGAGATTTTGTTGAGGCTGGTAAAAAAGGTTCTACCTTTGTTGAAATAGCCAAGCGTAAATGCCCGCAATGTAGCGTTTATACGTTAAAAGTTCAATGTTCCACGTGTGGCTGTGGTACAGTTGCAGAAAACTCGTGTCCTCGTTGTGGTAAAACTCTGAAAGGTAACTATTGTGGCGCTTGTAAATCGAAATCAGTTTTGTATTCTAGGCAGTCTGTTAATTTTAAGGAAATGATTGAATCCGCTTGTTCTTCTTTAGGTGTTTCTGCTCCAAAGATTCTGCGTGGAGTTAAAGGATTGACTAATGAAGATAAGATGCCTGAATTTCTCGAGAAAGGTATTCTGCGTGCTAAACATAACGTGTCCACCTATAAGGATGGCACGATTCGTTTTGATGGTACCAACGCTCCTCTGACACACATAACACCCGTTGAAGTAGGTGTTTCAGTTGAGAAACTACGTTTACTTGGTTATACATGTGATATTTACGGAAAAGAATTAACTAACTCTAATCAGATTCTGGAGTTAAAACTTCAAGACGTGGTTATTCCCTGGAAAGCTGGTGAATATTT
The DNA here is from genome assembly GCA_009781395.1 of Candidatus Bathycorpusculum sp. Classification (GTDB taxonomy): domain Archaea; phylum Thermoproteota; class Bathyarchaeia; order Bathyarchaeales; family Bathycorpusculaceae; genus Bathycorpusculum. The sequence continues at coordinate 17,256 of WQYG01000005.1, forward strand.
TATCCAGATAGCAAATTTCATTGACGACTTGCTTGAACGCGTTTATAAGTTACCGCGTTTTTATAGTATTGGAAAGACCGAGGATCTTGTAGGGCAGTTGATTTTTGGTTTAGCTCCGCATACTTGTGCCTGTATTCTTGGGCGTGTGATTGGCTATACTGACCGTAACCTAGTTTATGCTCATCCCATATGGCACTCCGCTAAACGCCGAGATTGTGATGGTGATGAGGATGCTATCATGTTGGCTCTTGATACTCTGATTAATTTTTCAAGGCAGTATTTGCCCGCTCAGATTGGTGGAATTATGGATGCCCCCATTTTGATGATTCCTTTTGTTAATACTAAAGAAGTTCAGCGTCAAGCTCATGATTTTGATGTTAGTGCGTCTTACCCTGTAGAGTTTTACCAAAAATCTTGGCAAAAAGTTGAAGCTAGACAAATAAGTTCTATTATGGATACTGTTGGCCATCGTCTTGGTACTGAAGCACAATTTGAAGGCTTTATGTTCACTGTGCCTGCCACAAGTATTAATTTGGGTAACGCGCAAAGTTCTTATAAAGAGCTCAAGTCGATGATTGATAAGCTTAATATGCAGTTAAGTCTCGGTGAGCAAATAGTTGCTGTTGATGCTAAACGTGTTGCGCTTAAGGTTATTAATACTCATTTTATGCGTGATATCGCTGGGAACTTGCGTGCTTTCTCAACTCAGTCTTTTCGTTGCAAGAAATGTAACAAAAAATTTCGTCGGTTGCCGTTAACTGGGAAATGTTCTTTTTGTGGTGGAAGTTTAACGCTTACCGTTTATCGGGGTAACATTGAAAAATATCTAGCTGTGGCTCAACATTTGGTGGATAAATATGGATTGCCCAAATATTACACTCAACGTTTGATTTTAATTAAGGAAGAACTTTCTTTGATGTTTGATAACAAGAAGGCAAAACAGACTACCCTTTTTGATTTTGGAAGCTAAAGCTTTACAAACAATTTTGTCTATTAGTATCAGCGACAAGAAAGGTCTTTTAATATGTTTCATCCAAATGCTTACCTAAAAAATATGCGCAACGTGCGATGTGGTCTTGAGGCAAGAACAAAAATCTTACTGCTTCTTGATGATCAATATTGTAGTGCTGGCGAATTGGCCCATAAAACAGGGCTTTCATACAATGTTGTTATGTATCATCTGCGTTTGTTGGATCATGGGGGTATTGTTGGGCGTAAAGGTGGCAGAAAATATGTTTGGTTGTCTACCGGTGTTGGACAGACACGGCTGACGTAATTTCTATGAATTTACAGTATTGCTTTGACCACGTTATAATTAAGGGTTGTATTCAAGCAACTATTACAAGTTTATTGATGTAAGGGTAAAACTTGGCTAAACTATCAAAATAATCTCAAAACATGCTTAAACGAACCCATAAAAATGAATTATGAACCCTAAAATATAATTTGGTCAAAGCAGTATGGTGTTTGTTGACATTTTGAGCATTCATGATAGTGTTTCTGTAAATGGTTTTTAAAATTTATTTTTGTGATGTTGAGTTTAAGATGTAAGCTATTATATGTTTTAGCGGCCTCTTTTTCTAAGACTGTCTTGTTTTGCTATTTAGATTTTTTTTGAGTTCTTATAACTTGTTGTTAATTCCATTTTACAGTTGCTTTTCTCTTGTTTCTTGTGTACACGTGTTCAGTCATTTTTGAATTTTGCAAATCTATGCATGTGTCATTGTTGCATGTATTGTGCTGTCTGTTTTAATCTCTTAAGCATAAAACACCGTTGTTTTTTACACAACCTTAATAATCTACCGTAAATCATGAATATTCAATTAATTAATACTGGTGAGATGTTGATGAGCAGAAAAAGAAAAGAGGCTGGTCCAATGCCTGCCGCAAGTGCTGGTTTACTTAGATTCTTTGAAGAAGAAACTGAGGGCATAAAAATTAGACCTGAGCTTTTGGTGGTTCTTTCTATTACTCTGATTGTCGTGTCTGTTCTGGCAAAAGTTTTTTTCCCAGTTTAAACTAATCAAGTATTTTTCTTTTAAAAATTTTTATCTACTTCTATTTTGTGTTTGTTGTAATATTTCAACTCTTTGAACTGCGCTTAAAGGCAGATATATGTCGCCTGATTCTTCTCTGCTTGCTACTTGTGGAATCGGTTGCACAAGCGTTGAACGCAAAACTATGGCATCTACTTCTGATAACCAAATTCCTGCAGGCTCCTGAGTGATCGCCTCTAGAACACCCTCAAAACCATAGTTTGAATCCATTATTACTCTAACTTTTTTGCCAACGTTCCTTTCAAACATGTGAAATATGGATCGGGGCAAATCTGACACTGGCATAAGCTTTGCAGAACTTATACATTGCTCTTTTGAGGATAAAACAGTTATCCCTGCTAAAATGTCTCTCTGCATGGTATTTTTGATTTTTCAAACTCAAACGGTTGGTGAGTTTTGAGCTGTTTCTGTCTAAATTTACTTTATCTGTTTGTTTGAAAGTATGGCTTATTGTATTTATTGTCAACTAATTTATGCTCAACACGAGCTACCTTTTAATAATGACGTTTCAATAAAAACACGATATGAGATGTTTAACATGACGGATAACACTTCTAATAGTCACTTCAACAATTCTATGGATGGCGCATTGAAACACTACTCATCTATGTTTTCTCTACCTCCATACAAACAGATGATCTTGGCTATGGCGGTGTTGTGCATTGGTATAGTTGGGTTATCAACTTTTGTTTTGTTTTCCACAGCTCAGGGGTTAACAAACAGTTTAACTCTTGGTATAACCTTGTTTGTTATAACAATTATTGTTGACGCAATAATAAGCAAATTAATCTTAAATGACCCTATTTACATACTACGTAGAACTGCAGCGGTGTCACTTGTCTGTTGGATATTTTGGACTTTATTTCTTATTATTGGTGTGGTTTTTGGATTAGCGTTTGATACTGCCTGGTGGCTCAATTCATCTCTGTTAGGGTTTGGTGCAGTTTTAACTCTGCGTTTTATTGTTTTACTTGCCACTTCATCAGCAAGTTTTGTGCGACAGATTGTATCTGCCTTGCTTTTGCCTTATCTTGGTATTGGTGTGTTTTTAGGCTTCTGGTTAAATATGTCAGGCGGCACATTAACTCATTTTTTGCCTTATCTTGTATTTGCTCCAATAATTGCTTACATAGCGGTATTCGTATTCTTACGTTCATTAGACAAAATTGGTAACCGCCTTAATGGTGTACCAGCATTACCTCTGTTTAAAGCTTTCATGCTTAACTGGGTTGTCGCCGCCAACGCTCCACTTGAAACTCATCTAGAAAGGATGGGTGAAAACGAAGACATAGATGTTACCCTATTGCGGTTTGATGCCTCTAAACCTAAAGCTGCCATAATCGTGCCCCTGGTTCATCCTGGACCATTTAAAAATATAGGCAGCAGCCTATTGCCTTCTTTGCTTAAAAAACACTTTGAAGAAGCTTATGGATGCCAAACTTGTACGCCCCTTGGTCTTTTAGGTCATGAACTTGATCTGGCTTCTCAAGCACAAAATTTCAAAGTTATAAATCAGATCATTGACGCCGCAAAGTTTGAAACAACAGAAACTTTGGCTTCTCCTTTTGTGCAAGTTTCTGAGGGGTACGCCACAGCTTCAGGTCAAGTTTTTGGTAACACAGTTTTTCTTTCTTTTACACTTTCGCCAAAAACCACTGAAGATCTTCCACAAGAACTTGGACAAAAAATTCAAAGAGAAGCTCAAAAATATGGATTAAATTGCACACTTACTGTTAACTGCCACAACAGTTTAACAGATGTAATTGACACAATTGAACATTTAACCGAGCTTGAAGGTGTCGCTTTCAAATGTCTTCAAAAAGTTGCCTTACTGCCCAAGAAACCTTTCAAAATTGGCTCCTCAACATTTTATCCCAAAGATTTCACACTTAAAGAAGGTATGGGAACAGGTGGTATCACCGCAATAGTTGTTCAAGTTGAAGCTCAGAAAAATGTCTACATAGTTATCGATGGAAATAACATGGTTTCTGGATTGCGAGAAAAAATTCTCTCAGCTCTAAATACCAAGTTTGATGCCAGCGAAGTCTTCACAACTGACACTCATGCTGTAAGTGCGCTCGTCACTGGTAAACGAGGTTATCATCCAGTAGGTGAAGTTATGGATCAAGACAAACTAATCAGCTATATCGCAGAGGCTGCAAAAGACGCTACAGCTAACTTGGAACCCGCTAAAACCGGTTGTAAACACTTAATTGTTCCTCAAGTTCGTGTTATCGGGGGTTTACGCATAGAATCTCTCTCCTTGCTTGTAGCCCAAGCAATTAAGAAAGCAAAACAGATTGTTATTCCAGTGTTCCTTACTGAAGGATTATTGTTGCTTCTTCTGTTAGCTCTACTCTAAAGGAGATTTTACTCTTTTATTTTTCTTATTGATTTTTTGGGTTTTCTTTTGAGTTCTGTTCCACAGACTTGACAGGTGTTAAACAAGCTGTTAACGGCGTATTCTCGGTGGCATGCGGGACAATAGCGCACCCATTCTAGAATTCTCTGAATGCCAAAAGTTGCAAGTGCATAAAACTCAATTCCGTTCTGTTTAGCAACGTTTTGAATTGAGTAATCATCGGTTATGATTTCTGGCTGTTCCCCTTGAGATTTTAATTCTAGCGCTAAGGCGAGGAGTTGCATATCCGTTTCAGAGAGACGGTATGAATCGCCTAATCTGCTCGCGGACGTTTTTATTTTGTTTGAGTATTCCTCATGGGGTATTTTGATTTTTACTTTGCCACTTTCCACGGCAGTGTTGAAACGTACCCGTGCCATTGAGTTGGTTTTTATTTCATCATGTACTTTGGGCACAGTCACTTGTTCTTCGCCAAGCGAGAAAGGATCAAACCCTGCTAAAAACGCAGAAGTATCTAATACAGCAATTTTTTTCTGAGAATTGTTATGTATTTGTATCTTTTGTCATCTCGGTCCTTGGAATAGTAATCTGCAACTTAATCGGTCATAAAAATCGTTTTCAAATCTGATAAAGCTTGAAACATTCTTTGACTTTGTAATTTTAACCGTGAGGCCTTTCTCACTTTTCATGTAATGATAGTTGCCATCAATCATGATATACATTGTTTTTGGTCTAATAACGTTTAACGTGATTTCGGATTCAGTGGGAAAAATGAGCGATCTAAATACTGTCAACGCACATATAGGTGTAACTAAAATTGCATCAAGCATTTTATCAAGCACTGGACCACCCGCGGAAAGTGAATATCCTGTAGCACCTGTTTGAGTTGCAACAATTAAACCATCTGCTTGACATTTCAAGATTGGTTTCCCATCCTTGCAAAGTTCGGTATAAAGAATTTTTGAAGGTTCCCCTGCTGAAATCACTACGTCATTTAATGCATCTGGTAACGTTGCATCGTCTATTTTGGCGGAAAGTTTGGTGCATTTTTCAATTCTAAAGTCACCTTTAAGAATTCTATCAACTGCATTACATGCTTCAATAGGTTCAACCTCTGTTAAGAATCCTCTAGCACCCATGTTTATACCTAATATGGGTGGCTCTGGTTTTGGACTATTTAGGCATGCACGTAGGATCGTCCCATCTCCACCAATGGTGATTATAAAGTCAGTTTTCATCTCTTTAAGAGAAACCGTTTCTGCTAGAGTGTCTATCTTATCAGATAAGCTATCTTCAATAAAAACTTTAATGCCTCTGCTGTTTAGATGCACTGCTAACTCTTTTGTTAACTGTAGAGCTTTCTCTTTATCGTAACGAGCGACTATTCCTGCGCTTTTAAACACAATGTCACCGTTCGGGTTAATATCGTACCTTAATCTATATATGGATGTTGTTCAGCTTTTTGCATTAATAGACAAAAGACTTGTGGTGAGTGAATGAGTAGACCAGTTGATGTAGGAGAACTTCGTGTCGGTGGCTACATGATGATTGATGGAGAACCCTGTCGTATTGTAGACATAGCAAAATCTAAACCTGGAAAACACGGTTCAGCAAAAGCAAGAATTGTTGCTATAGGTGTTTTTGATAACCAAAAAAGACAATTTGTCAAACCTGTTGACGGAAGTGCCGAGATTCCCATTATTGATAAGCGTCCAGGTCAAATTTTTGCTGTCAATCCCAGCGGTGTCCAAATCATGGATTTGGAAACATATGAGTATGTTGATGCTCCATTTCCTGACGAAGAAGACTTAAAAGCTAAACTAGTTGCTGGCGCAGAGATTGAGTATTGGAAAATCTTGGGCAAAATCAAAATAAGCAGAGTTAAATAATTCTGCTCCAAAACATTTTTCAGTTTATATCTAACCTATTTTTGGTAGTATATGTTTGTTATGCGATTTCATACTTTTTGTTTGGTGTTGTACACTAATAATTTCACTTTTATGAACGGGTTAATTTTCTAAACACCTAATAGAGAACGCATGTTGTTAGTAACTATGTTTATTTGTATGTTTATTGCCTTTTGTGATTTGAAGCCAATGATGCATGAAGAGCCGTCTGAATTGTGAAGAATAAATTATTATGGGGAACTGAGGCTTTAACTTACGGCAAACATTTTCCCAAAATTGAATTAACGTTTTTATTTGTATTGGTGTGTTTTTATGCTGTAAACTTTAAAAGTGGATGTGACTGTTTAAAGGTAGCGTGAGAATGGATGGCACTTGACCGTTTAGGTTCATCACTAACTAATGCAATTAAAAAATTATTTAAAGCAGGTGTAGTTGACGAAGCAACAGTAAAAGAGCTTGTACGTGACATACAGCGGGCTCTACTTCAGTCTGATGTTAATGTACAGTTAGTGTTGGATATTTCTAAACGCATCGAAGAAAGGTCGTTAAAAGAAAATGTGCCCCCTGGGATATCCCGTCGAGAGCATGTGATAAAAGTTGTATATGAAGAGTTAACTCGTTTCGTAGGTGACAAACCAGTTTCTCTCAAAGTTGAGCCTGGTAAAAAGAAAATTATTATGCTTGTTGGTATTCAAGGTTCAGGTAAAACTACACATGCAGCTAAGATAGCCCGTTATTACCAGAAACGTGGGTTCAAGCCAGGTATGATTGCGGCTGATACTTTTCGTCCAGGTGCGTATGCGCAACTTTTACAACTTGGTAATAGAATAAACTTGCCTGTTTTCGGTGATGCAAAAGCTAAGGATCCTGTTAAGGTTGTCCGTGAAGGTCTTAAGACGTACACTGACAAGGATTTGATTATTGTTGATACTGCTGGTCGCCACAAGGAAGAGAAAGATCTCATTAAAGAAATGAAAGAACTTGAAAAAAATATCAAGCCTGACGAGGTTATAATGGTTATCGATGGCACTATAGGTCAACAAGCTCTGGCTCAAGCAAAAACATTTCATGAAGCCACACCAATCGGGGCTATTATCGTTACCAAACTCGATGGTTCTTCACGTGGGGGTGGTGCCCTTTCTGCAGTTGCGGCAACAGGTGCTCCAATTAAATTTATTGGAACTGGTGAAAAAATTGAAGACATCGAATCATTTGTGCCTTCTCGTTTTGTCGGTCGTTTATTGGGTATGGGTGATTTGGAAACTTTGCTGGAGAAAGTACATGATGCCGAAGTAAAGGTTCCTCAGAAAAAAGCTAAAGAACTTCTTAGTGGTAAATTTACATTAACTGATATGTATGAACAGTTTAGTGCTGTTAAAAATATGGGTCCTTTTAGTAAGGTATTAAAAATGCTTCCAGGTATGTCTTATAATGTACCTGATGAGATGTTAAACACTGCTGAGGGTCGTCTTGATAAATGGCGTGTAATTATTCAGTCAATGACGCCTGAAGAGAAAGAAAATCCAAAAATGCTTAATTCTTCACGTGCAAGACGTATTGCCCGAGGCTCGGGGACAACAGAAAAGGATGTTAAAGAGCTTCTTAAACAGTATCTTATGATGCGTAAGATGCTCAAGATGTTTAAACGTAAAAAGAACTTACCTTTTGGTCTTGGTGGCAAAGGCGGTATGGGAATGGGCGGTATTCCGCCCAACTTTAAGTAGGTACTTGATTTATGGATGTACTGCAAAAAGCTTTTGAGCTTCTTAGTAAATATCCTTTGTGTGATCATTGTCTTGGCAGACAATTTGCTACTTTAGGGTATAGTATGGAAAATAACGTCAGGGGTTTTTCTCTTAAGGTGGTTTTAACCATGCAAACTAATGCATTGTTAAAAGAAAAATATGCTGAAGGTATCGCTAAACTTCAAGTTTTGGCTGTAAATGGTTTCTCAAAGACTGCGCAGGAAACTTTGAGGCATTTAAAACAAGAAGTTGACCTGCAGACTGAGGCCTGTTTTCTTTGTGATGGTACTTTTGATAAAGTTACAGAGTTAACCCAAAAGGCGTTATCTGCTCTTGATGGTTGCGAATTCTCCACGTATCTTGTAGGTATCGAATTGCCCGTAAAAGTTGAAGAACGAGAAGATGAATTCAAAGCCCTGTTTGGTATCGATACTGCTGAAAGTATGAAACACGAATTCGGTAGACTTTTCGGTAAAGCCATAGGTGTACGTACTGGTAAGGAAGCAGAATATCTAATTCCTGACATTGTAGCTGTACTCAACCCTTTCTTAGATAAAATAAAGCTTCAAGTTAATCCTCTATTTGTTGGTGGTAGATATCGTAAACTTGTTCGTACTGTTTCCCAGTCAAAATGGTTCTGTTCAAATTGTCGAGGACACGGTTGTGAAAAATGTGGTGGAACGGGAAAACTTTACTCTGAATCGGTTGAAGAGTTTGTGTCTAAACCTATTTTGGGTGTGACTGAAGGGGGGAACTCGTTTTTCCATGCTTCTGGCCGTGAAGATATTGATGCGCGTATGCTTGGAACGGGGCGTCCTTTTATTGTTGAAATTTCTAAACCTATGAAGCGATTTATTGATCTGAAAGTTATGGAGGAAGTAATTAATGCTGATGCTGTGGGTAGGGTTGAAGTTTCAGGTCTTCATTTTGCGACTAAGGCTAAAGTGCGCAGGCTTAAGAAGGGTGAAAATGCTGTGAAGGAGTATAGGTTGCTTGCAGAGTTTGAAAATGACGTATTGGCTGAAGATTTATGTTTGATTGAAGAAAAACTTACTGGAATTACTGTTAAACAACAGACGCCTATACGTGTTTTGCATAGAAGGGCTGATTTAATTCGAGAAAGGTACATATATAAGGTTAAAGTTAAGAAGGTGTCTCTTAAAATGGCTCTGATGGAAATTCGTTGCCAGGGTGGTCTTTACGTAAAAGAATTGGTGTCTGGCGATGGAGGTCGGACGATTCCGAGCGTTTCAAGTTTGCTTGGGAACAGAGCAAAGACGCTTAAGCTTGATGTGCTTAACGTTATAATGGATGATAATTAAAAGGTGAAATAGATTGAGAGGTTCAAAAGGATATTACTCTGGGACTCGTAGTTTACTACGTAAACCCCAACGTGAACGTGGAAAACCGCATATTAGTAAGTTGCTTCACGAGTATGAGCTTGGCTCAGAAGTAATCATAAAAATGAATTCTAGTGTACAAAAAAGCATGCCTCACAAACGATTCCATGGTAAAATTGGTGTCATTCAAGAAAAACGTGGGCGAGGTTATGTTGTCAACGTTCCACAAGGTGAGGCAATTAAAACAATTATTGTACGTTGTGAACATTTAGAGCCATACACTGGGAACTGAGTCGAAAATGGGTCAAGATGAACTAAGCGAAGCTCGGCTTACTTTGCCACAAGTTAAAAAGTTATTGGAGTCAATCGGTGAGGAGAATCTAGATCAATTCCAACGTCGTACTCTTGATTATGTTAGTAAATTCACTAAAATTACTTCTGATAAGGCTGAAGAGTTGCTAACGATACTTGTTAAAGAGTATGAGCTTGATGAGGTTGAAGCTGTTCAAATTATAAATTGTATGCCTGAAACTGCTGATGAATTACGAGTATTTCTTGCTGGCGGACGTAAAATTATAGAAGCTCAAAAACTTGAAAAAATGGTTTCGCTTCTAAACGAAAACAGAATACTCAAGTAGTACAATCCCATAAGTATTTTTAAGCGTTAAGTGTTAATTATATTGATGAGGACATTGTGATTGTCATGGAGAAGCGATACGAAGAGTATGCTTACGTGTTAGACTTCTTACCACACGGTAAGCCTGGAGTTCGTCCATCTGGAAGAGCTGGTTATCGAGCTGGTGCTCTTATTCAATGTGTTGGTGAAGAATTTTTTACTGCTCTTGAGGCCTTAGTAAAGGAAGGTTTAATACTAAAACCTGGAGACCGTGTTTATGTCGGTAAGGCTTCACGTGAAGAAGTAACCTACATTATTGGAAGAGTAAGCTTTGAAGAGTTTACAGCATCAGCTAAAGCTGAACTTCCTATGGTTATAAATAAAATTGTGATTGATCGTGAAAAATGGTTTGTCAACTTTTTTAACACCGCCCGCGCTATTACTCCTCGTATGCATGCACTCGAATTGGTTCCTGGAATTGGCAAAAAATATATGTGGCAAGTCATAAACGAGCGGACGCGCAAACCCTTTGAAAGTTTTGACGATTTACAGAAGCGCACTGAATTACCGAGTCCTGCCAAACTAATCACCAAACGAGTTATGGAGGAACTTGACGGCGACAGTAAATATCGCCTATTCACTCGGACGCAGTAGCTAAAATGAGTCTTGAAGAAACGCAACATTTGTTGCAAACTTTTCAGATTACGCCAAACAAGCTACTTGGGCAAAACTTTATGATTGAGTCCACTCTTTATCCCAAGCTTGCAAGCTATGCTGAACTTGTCTCTTCTGATGTTGTGTTAGATGTAGGCGCTGGTTTTGGTTTTTTATCTCGATTTTTGGCTGGTAAATGTCGTAGTGTTGTTGCGGTTGAAAAGGACCCACAGATTGCCTCGGCATTACGTCAACAAACGAGTAGTTTCGATAATATTGCTGTTGTTGAAGGTGATGTGCTAAAAACCCCTTTACTTAGTTTTAATAAAGTCATTGCCGCACCGCCTTATTATCTATCCTCTGATCTTGTACTTTTTTTGCTAAAACATTCTCATATTGATTGTGTGCTATTGATTGTGCAAAAAGAATTCGCTGATCGTCTTGTTGCACAGGTTGGAACTGAACTCTATAGTTGGTTAACAGTCACTGTTTACCAAAAAGCTCACGTTGAACTTTTAGACCTCGTACAAAAAGACATGTTTTATCCTCCGCCAAAAGTTAACTCAGTTATTCTACGTATAAAACCTTGGAAAATTCCGCCCTTTATTGTAAAAGACGAACTGTTTTTTGAGCGGATGGTTAAATGGCTGTTTACTGAACGAAACAAAAAACTCTCAAACGCCCTTGAACCCTTCATCAAAAATACCTTGCAAATAGATAAACAGGATTTCCAAAAAACGCTCCACCACTTACCGTACTATAAAATGCGACCCCGTGAACTTACGCCTGAAATCTTTGGAGCCATAGCTAATGCATTTACCAATTAAACGTGTTTGGTTTCAAAATTTAAAATTTGACCTAACAGAAGACGTGTTCGAGCCTTCTGATGATTCTTTTCTATTTGCAGAAAAACTTGACGTCCATATAGGTGATGAGGTTCTAGATTTGGGTACAGGCTGTGGAATTCTTGGGATTTTAGCTGCAACTAAAAAAGCAAAGAATGTACTAGCTGTTGACATTAACCCCTATGCAATTAATTGTGCCAAAAAAAATGCTGCTCTTAACCATGTGCAAAATAACATGAGTTTTTTGAGAAATGACTTACTGTCTGCACTAAAAACTAACACAATGTTTGATCTAATACTATTTAACGCTCCTTACTTACCCACTGAACCACGCGAAACTGAAACATGGATTGAGTACTCATGGGCTGGCGGTGCTACTGGACGCGATGTAATAGATCGCTTTATCCCCCAAGTAACCACATATTTAAAACAGACTGGCAGAGTACTTTTATTACAATCCAGCTTGACAGGTTTAGAATTAACCATACAGAAATTTCATGATTGCGGTTTAACTGCAGTAATTAAAGCTGAACAAAAGCTACCTTTCTTTGAATCCATATATCTAATAGAAGCCAAACTAAAAAATAAGTCCTACTAATGGACAAAATACGCTCACGGACTCCTTTGGGTGTTATTGATTTTTGTACTGTGCCATTTCATTATTCATAATTGTTAATTCGATGCCTGCTTGTTTGAAATATTCAAGTGTGTCAGCGTCAGCGTGATACCTTTTTTCACAGACTACTCGTTTAATGCCTGCATTAATAATCATCATTGCACATGTTCGACATGGTGTCATCTTACAATACAATGTTGAACCTTCAAGTGGAATTCCGAAACGTGCGGCTTGGATAATTGCGTTTTGTTCAGCGTGTAATGTACGAACACAGTGCTGGGTTATGGATCCATCATTGTTTAAAACTTTACGCATGTCATGTCCCACTTCGTCACAATGTGGTAAATCTGCCGGTGCACCAACATAACCTGTGGTCATTATACGTTTATTTTTAACAATTACTGCCCCGCATTTTCCCCGGTCACATGTGGCACGTTTGGAAATTGCTTCGCACAAGTCAAGAAAATAACGATCCCAATCTGGTCTTTTGTTAATTTCTTCAATACTCATAGTAATCTACACTGCATATTGCTTTAGAATCAACACGTGTAAACAAGCTTAAAATATTAATGTTTATTTGCGAAACACGTGAATTTCTCTACCAATTAAATGTCGAGAATCAACCTCTACAAGCGATTCTAAGCCCATTAAAGCTTCAATGTTATTTATATTTTTGTTGAAAATTTCTGGGCTAAACGGTTTTATCCGCACAAAATTAATGTTTTCTGCTTTTTCACAGATCGGCAACGTAACTACCTGTTTTGTACGAGTAACAATATATGGCGTAACCACAACAAGTTTACCGCCTGGTTTAAGCACTTCATAAGCTTCTTCAACAAACCCAAAAAATAATGGCATAAGTTTGTCAATGATTTTTTTTGCGTAAGGAGTTGTGGGAATTTGACGCAAAGCTGGGCCTAAATCAGGCTCTGAAACTATACAATCAATATTTTCTCTACCAATCTTTTTAGATAAAAAATTAACATCACTTTGAACAACTCGATAATCCCCATTTTGAAGATCATATTCCTGTGTTAACCATTTCAAATTGTCTTCGGCTGCCTTAATACACCATGAATTAATATCTGTTCCCACAACATTAGCTTTAATTAGCAAAGCTTCTTGCAAAACTGTGCCTACCCCACAAAAAGCATCAAGTACCGTTTTACCCTCAGTGCAACCTGAAAGATTAACCATGATTTTCGCCAGTCGCGGGGGCATCCCAAAAATTTTTCTCTGCCTTGGTTTGTACACGTCTCGTTTTTGAAACTCAAACGGATTATGAACAGCAAAAGTTGTCGCTACCCAACTAGTTTCTTTACCAATACAGAAAAGTATTTCTGACTTATTCTCCACTAACCCTTTTTTTAAAACCTCAACATGACTAAGCTGCCCCTGAGATTTATCCGCAAACCCCATAAAACGAGCCTTTTTACCCTGCGCTGCTAACTCATTTTTAACCGCGCTCCCAAGCAGACGCTGGATCTCACCCGCACGAGTTTTAAGACAGTCTTCTTCAAGGTAAACACTAACTCCAAAAAACACTTTACCTATTTGTTTGGCTATTTGAACAACTATGCCACTTTTCTCCAAAGCTTCTGCAACTTGTTTTTCAGCTTGTTTATCATGCTTTACATAAGCGGCCTTTACTTGTTGACTAGACAATTCCAACATAACTGTACCAATTTTAATGATACCGCCTAAATCCTCTATAACCTTTGAATCCAAAAGTTGTTGAGTTTGAATGATGAAAAATTTCTTGGTGAACTGTTGTATTTCAAAGTTTATTTGCCTTGCTTGCAAGTAAGCCGTAAGCTCTGCTAAAGAAAGCTGCCAATTTTTCCCTGGAATAAACAACAAAGAGAACATTAAGGCAACAACAAGGCATTTAACTATTTAAGCACACATGTGAATGTTGAAAACATCAAATTGAAAACAAGCCATGTATATTTAAAATGTGGTACAACTGAACACGCTTGTGAACTATGGAGTGTTGTTGGTATATTTACGTTTCGTTTGTGATGTGTATGACCTATAATTAACGAGTTAACGGAACATGGCTTGACTTGGTATGTGGTTGTGTCTGTTCTTAAAATATTCAACAACACGGAAAAGCTTTTAATTGAGGCTTTCGATATTTGCAATAAAAAGGTCGCTATACATGCACGCAAGAAACTTTAGACATGTCAAAAATCGTGCTTACACAAGAAAAGATTATGCTCGTGGTTTTCCACCACCAAAAATCGTAAAGTTCACCATGGGTGATACAAAAGGAACTTTCGATTTAGAAATTCAACTTTTATCAACGAAACGTGTTCAAATACGCCACAGTGCACTTGAAGCGGCACGCGTAGCCACAAATCGCATTTTAATGGATAAATTGGTTAATGAATATCTAATGGTTGTTCATCCTTATCCTCACATTATTTTGCGTGAGAACAAAATGATCTTTGGTGCTCATGCTGACCGTCTTCAGCAAGGTATGAGACGTTCTTTTGGAACAGCAGTCGGTACTGCGGCAAAAGTTGAGGTGGATCAGCCGATAATTACTGTGAAGGTAAAGGCTGCATCTGTTGAAGTTGCAAAAGTTGCTCTTAAACGCGGTAGCGCAAAACTGCCTATTCACTGTAAAATGGTAGTAACTAAATCTCCAACTACAGCCACATCGGCTCCAACGGAGACTGAAACCGCTTGAGCGAAACGAGCGGTTCTGATAGCGTAAGTAAGGCTTTGATTTTATGGTTTGATGGTGTTAGGAATACTGATGTTCCTGTTGTTGGTGGTAAGAATGCTAGTCTTGGTGAGATGATTCACGCTGGCTTACGGGTTCCTGACGGGTTTGCTGTTACAGCTTTTTCGTATGAACGATTTATTGAAGAGTCAAAGATTTCTCAGAAAATTTATGCTATAATTAGGGATGTTGTTACGAATCCTGCTAATCCTAAGCAGTATGAAATTGCTTCTGAGCGTATTCGTGAGTTAATTGAAAAGACTCCTGTGCCTAAGGATATTGAGAAGTCAATTAGAGAGGCTTATGATCAGTTAAACAAACGTTTTAACCTTAAGGATGCGTTTGTTGCTGTTCGTTCGAGTGCTACGGCTGAGGATTTGCCTGATGCTTCTTTTGCGGGTCAGCAAGAGACTTTTCTTAATGTTAAGGGTTCGGATGATGTTGTTGATAAGGTTGTGAAGTGTTGGTCTAGTTTGTTTACTGCGAGGGCTATTTTTTATCGTGCTGAGAAGAATTTTGCGCATGATAAGGTTTTTATTAGTGTTGGGGTTCAGAAGATGGTTAATTCTCGTGCTGCGGGTGTGATGTTTACTATTAATCCTGTTACGGGTGACCGTAGTGAGATTGTTATTGAGGGTACTTTTGGTCTTGGTGAGTCGGTGGTTTCGGGTGCTGTTAATCCTGATTATTTTGTTGTTGACAAGTCTGATATGTCTGCTTTGGTGATTAAGGAGCGTCGGGTTGCGAAGAAGACTGTAAAGTATGTTCGTGATCTTGTTACGGGGAGGACGGTTCATTTGGATGTTTTGCCTGAGCAGCAGATGGAAGTTTGTGTTAGTGATAAAGAGATAATGGCGCTTGCTGAGCTTGCCTGTAGGATTGAGAAGCATTATGGTAAGCCGATGGATATTGAGTGGGCTATTGATCAGGACTTGTCTTATCCGGGCAATATTTTTTTGGTTCAGGCGCGTCCAGAAACAGTGTGGTCAAAAACTATGGGAACCTCTGTCGTTGATACTAAAGAAAAAGTCGAATCTTTAAATATCGTTGTTAAAGGTATTAGTGCTGGTAAACGTGGTTACGGTTTTGGAGTGGCCAAAGTTGCCAAAACAACTAACGAAGCGTCGGCAGTCATGCAAAAAGGTGACATTCTAGTTACCGACATGACAAATCCTGATTTTGTTCCGTATATGAAGCTTGCTTCTGCGATTGTAACTGACAAAGGCGGTATTACTTCACATGCGGCGATTGTAAGTCGGGAATTAAACATACCGTGTGTTGTTGGAACAGAAACTGGAACTCAAGTTTTGAAATCTGGTAAAGAATACACTGTTGATTCAAGAAATGGCATAATTTACGAAGGTATATTGAAGCAGGCACAAACTGCAACGGAAAGTAGTAATCCATCGTTACGTATTACAGGTGATACAGTTGATGCTCCTGTTCCGGTAACTGCCACAAAGATTTATATGAATTTGGCTATTCCTGAGATGATTGAGGAATACAAGAATTTGCCGTTCCAAGGTATTGGTTTAATGCGTGCAGAATTCATCTTCGCTGACTACGTTAAAGAACATCCCATGTCTTTGGTTGACAAAGGGGAATCTAAAAAGCTTGTTGATAAGTTTGCTGAGGGTATAGCGACAGTTGCGCGTGTAATTCAGCCCCGAATAGTGGTTGTACGATTCAGTGATTTTAAGACTAACGAATACCGTGGCCTTGAGGGTGGCGAGAAGTATGAAATTGTTGAAGAAAATCCAATGTTGGGTTGGCGCGGTTGCAGTCGTTACATCAGTAAATGGTATGAAAAAGCTTTCCGTCTTGAATGTCAAGCAATAAAGAAATGTCGTAACGAGTGGGGGCTTAAGAATGTTTATGTAATGCTGCCAATGATTAGGACTCTTTGGGAAGCAAAACAGGTTCTTGAGATCATGCGACAAGAGGGTCTTGAACGTTCTCGTGATTTTAAGATTTGGTTTATGGCTGAAACTCCGAGCATTGCAATTATGGCTGATGAATTTAGCAAATTGGTTGATGGCTTTAGCATCGGTAGTAATGATATGACTCAGGGTATTTTGATGATTGATCGTGATTCTGAGCGGCTTGGTCAAATGGGTTATTTTGATGAGCGTGACCCAGCAGTAAAGCGTATTATTGCACGACTAATTACGGTTGCTCATGAAAATGGATGCACCGTGAGTATTTGTGGTGAGGGGCCATCGAATCTGCCTGATTTTTGTGAATTTCTTGTTCGTGCGGGCATTGATAGTATATCTGTAAATAATGATGCTGTTGCAGCAACACGAAGAAATGTTGCAGCTATAGAGCAAAAGATTATACTTGAACGTTTAGCAGAAGCTGCCGCAATCACAGCAGGTAAACCCTTAAAGAAACCCGTTCCCGACTGGGAATGGTAAACCTAAACCTTTTTTATACGCAACTTTTTTTAATTTTTAATTCCTATTAATGATTTAGCGATTTGAGAACATGATCGATTTTGATTTTGAAGAAGAAAGAATCAGACAGGAACTTCAACGTCTTGCTGCTAAACGTGTTTTAATTCAGTTGCCTCAAGGTTTAAAACCTGAAGCCACCCGAGTAGCTAAGATGGTGGAGGAAACGGGTGCTCTTGCCATGATTTCAGCGGATCCATGTTATGGTGCTTGTGATATTGCCACTAATGAGGCGGAAAGTCTTGAAGCAGACGTGATTATTCATTTTGGGCATTCAAAATTTGTAAAACATGAAACTGTTTCAACTATTTATGTTGAGGCAAGAGCCTTAGTAAATATTAATGAACCCTTAGAGAAAGCTCTACAACTGCTAAAGGGGTACTCAAAAATTGGTTTAGTCACTTCTGTTCAGCATCTGCAAACTCTTAGTGAAACACGCGAGTTTTTGGTACGTTCAGGAAAAACTGTAATAATTGGTGCCGCTGGACATGTTGGATATGCAGGGCAAGTGATTGGGTGTGATTACAGTAATGTGAAATCGATTGATGATGAGGTAGATGCATATCTATTTGTTGGCGGAGGGATATTTCATGCGTTGGGTATAGCTTTAAACACTTCTAAACCAACATTTGTTGTTGACCCCTACGATAATAGGGCGTTTTCGCTTAGTGAGTTTGCTCAGAAACTTTTAAAGCAACATTGGGCCTGTATTGAGCAGGCAAAAAATGCCCAAAATATTGGGATACTTATCGGTTTAAAGCCTGGACAGAAACGACTTGAGGATGCCTTGAAAGTTAAAGAGTTAATTGAAAAGCATGATAAAACTGCTTATCTTATAGCGATTCGTGAAGTAACTCCTGAAGCACTTCTTGACTTTCCAACGATTGATGCCTACGTTAACACAGCTTGTCCACGGATCTCTCTTGATGCGCCAGAAAAATTTGTAAAGCCCCTCTTGACAATTAACGAGTTTATGGTTGCATCTGGTGAAGCTTCATGGGAAAGTATGCTCAAAAAAGGCTTATTCGAAAAATAGATCTTGAACGGTTTCTCTCCACTGTACAGGTTAACCCCCAGCCCAAAGTTAACCTTGAGCAATATACCACTTCGGAACATATCGCTGCAGTCATGCTCTATATTGCAGCCTACACAAACAACGATATAGTGGGCAAAAGTGTCTTGGATTTGGGTTGTGGTACAGGTAGACTAAGTTTGGGTGCTGCTTTTCTTGGTGCTAAAACTGTTTTAGGCGTTGATATTGATAGAACTGCTTTGAAAGTTGCTATTGCAAACGCAAAAAACACTGGTTTAGCTTCTTCTAATGTTGATTGGGTTAACGGCGATATTTCTGTTGTTAATGGTTGTTTTGATACAGTTTTACAAAATCCTCCTTTTGGTGTACAAACTCGTAACGCTGACCGTGCTTTTTTGGTTAAAGCTTTAGCATCTGGTAAAATGGTTTATTCTTTGCATAATCACCCTAAAATTGATAAACGCTTAATTGACATGCTTAAATCGTCTGGGTCTGGCTTGTTTGAGGTTCAGCCCTC
Organism: Candidatus Bathycorpusculum sp.; assembly: GCA_009781395.1. GTDB lineage: Archaea > Thermoproteota > Bathyarchaeia > Bathyarchaeales > Bathycorpusculaceae > Bathycorpusculum. Next base: position 36,132 of record WQYG01000005.1, read on the forward strand.
AGTCTTTTTAAAACGTTTCATTGAACAACATGGTGGTATAGTTCGAACAGTTTATGCAACACTTATGTCCATTCCTAAAATGTTTGACTTCCACACTAAGGTACGACATGATTTTGTGATTGATCTCTACATCATTGAGAGTAATAATGTGTAGCAGTCTCTTTTTGTGACGGGTTTGTTTTTCTTTACTAAATCAAAAGGTTTATTGCATGCGCAGAATTTTAGCATATACTATTTAGTAAGATGTGAATTATAATTTCAGCTATTAAAAGTCAAAGAGAGAAATTGCCATGAGTCTAAAATCACCTGATCAAAAAAATGGTCATATAGTTTTACCGGGCGAACGCTTAGGTGTTATTGAAGAGTTTATTCCTGATTCAGGAACTTATGTTAAAGACAGTGTTATTTACTCAAAAATTGTCGGTCATGCATTAATGGATCTTCTTAACAAACGTGTTTCAGTTTACCCTTTAATTAACAGTGCTGTAACTCCAAAAGTTGGTACAATAGTTCTTGGTCAAGTTGGAAATGCCCAATCAGATAACGCGCTGGTACGAATTTTTAAGGTCGGTAACAAAAAAATTAGCGGCGTTTTTGGTGGTATACTCCATATTTCTGATGTTTCTGATCGCTACATTAACTCCATGAATGAAGTCTGTAAATCAGGTGACATTATTCGTGCCAAAGTTATCAGTGAAAAGAACCAAGTTTTCCATTTAACAACTCAAGATAGAAATTTGGGTGTTCTATATGGATTCTGTTCGCGTTGTAGCACTGTTATGAATCTTGACCGTTATGAAGTGCGTTGTCCTAAATGTGGCAGCATTGAAAAACGGAAAACAACCATTGACTATGGTGCTGAACCACTCTGAGAGGTAAAGTAAATGAAAATTAATATATTAAAGAAAAATGAACACGAACTAAAAATTGAAATTGAAGGAGCCGATCACGGCATCTGTAACTTGCTTCAGAAAAAAATTCTGTTGGACGAAAACGTTGACCTAGCTGGATATGATGTTCCCCATCCTTTAGCTTCAAATCCAATCATTTACGTTAGAATGAAAGAGGGCTTCAAACCTCAGGACACATTAATCGTTGCTGCTAAAAAGGCAATTGCAGACAATGAAGAATTCAGCAAAGAGCTCAAAAAAGCCCTAAAAGCCTAACTATTTTTTTTGTTGTTAACGAATTTATATAATAGAGTTGCCTTTTTTCTGAAAAGTAGCAGCCGTCAAAATTGATATCACCTGAGTTCTCGCTGTTTTTATAGTATATGCTCATATGCATTTATTTTAATTTATTCGTATAAATAGTAAGTTAATTAAGACGTGTTTCATGTCAAATATTATTGTTTGCAACCCACATTTTTGCCGTATACCGTAATTATAGTATACACCATGTATCGAAACTATTGCTAAAATAGACGTAAAAAAATAAGAGAAAACACATAAAAAATGAGCGCCAGAACAGAACAAATGATGTATGGTACAATCTGATGAACAAAAATCAGGCCCGTATACTATAATTTTGATGAGAATTCAGGGTATCAAAAACATTTTGTTACTCACACAGAATTGGGCGCAGCTCAAAGTTATGAATCCAAATCTCACAGTAAAGATTAATGAAGAAGAAAAATGCTCCACTACCATGATCCCAAATACGGTTTTTTAGCCTACAAATGCGCAGACTGTAATACCGCAAAACTATCCCTTTAGTATGTAAAAGCCACATTTGTCCTGATTATGTTGTTTTGCGCGTGTTGTTGTAGGCGCTATTTGAGTTGTTTTTTGTTTTTGATTTTGGCAATGTGTTTTAATTGTGTGGTTGGGTATTTTTTGCAAGGTGTTTGGTGTGGTTGTTGAGTTGTTTATAGGGTTTAATAGTGAATCTTAAGATAGCTCAAAAAAAGGAAATAATTTTGGGACAAGACAACAAAAAAATGTAAGCAACTTTTCTGATGTCTGGAGTGTTTATTTCTGTGCGGAGACGCTGAATTTTTTGTAACTTATGGATTACACTGTCCGATAGTCTAATTATTGCTTTAACTTCACGATGTCACTCTCTGCATTTTTGGGTGTCACATTTAACTGTGTATGTGGTCTATTTGTAACAGAAAATTTAGAAAATGTTTAAAAGCAACAAAACTAAGGAAATCAAAAATGGATGAGGAACCGGTAATGGAATTCTGTCCTAAATGCGGTAGTCGTCTTGAGCCAAAGAAATCAAAAAGCGGTAAAGATGCTTCTTTGGTTCTTGCTTGTCTTAAATGTGGATACAAAAAATCTGAAGCTGGTATGACAATTGAACCTAAGTCTACAAAAGTTATTCAACATAATCCTCAACAGTTTGTAGCTGTAATCGGCAAGGAAGAACAGAAACTAAACACTATGTCCACTGTCAGAGTGGAATGTCCAAAATGTGGAAATAACATTGCTTACGTATGGCAAGTGCAAACACGCGGTGCAGACGAATCTTCAACACAGTTTTTACGTTGCACAAAATGTAACTATACTTACAGAGAATACAGTTAGCCTGCTTTTTCTATTTTCTTCCATTTTTATCAACCTTTTTCTCTGCTCATAGAACATGTTTTAAAGTTCATTCCTCGACAGGTTTATTCAAAGGTTAGAACAAGTTTATCTATAAGAATAGTGATAAAGCATATTTATAACTAGGCATATGTGCATTATGCGAGGAAGAGAACCGTGTTTAAGCTCAAAGTATCTGATGCTAAACTATTAAGAGATATGACGACTGCAATTTCGATATTAATCGATGAGGCAACTTTCAAAATTGACTCTGAAGGATTAAAATTACGCGCAATGGATCCGTCACGAGTGGCAATGATAGATTTTGAATGGCCAAAAACAATTTTTGAAGAATACGCATGTACTGAACCCACAAAAATGTGTATAAACATAAGTGAGCTTCTCAAACTTCTCAAACGAGCCGGTCGAGATGAATCTGTAGAACTCTCACTTGATGATAAAACTGGACGTTTACAAATCAAAATCACAGGTAAATACGCTCGAAACTTTACGATGCCCACTCTTGAAGCATCAGAAGAAGAGGTTCCTACTCCAAAAATCAACTTTAACGTTAAGGCAAAAAGTACAACTTCTGGTTTAAGCCAAGCAATCGAAGACGCACAGTTAGTCAGCGATCATGTGCGAATCGAGGCAGACTCCGAAAAACTGGTTTTAAGTGCAACTGGTGACTTGATGGGTGCTACAATTACCCTGCAAAAAGGCAGTGATGCTCTCCTTGACTTGGAAGCTAAAGAAAACTCTAAAGCAACATTTAGTTTAAGCTACCTCTCTGAAATCATCAAAGCGGCTTCAGCTACTTCAGACATTGCAACACTTGAATTTTCAAGCGATATGCCTGTGCATATTGATTTCCAACAAACTAAGGAAGGCAAATTGACGTTCTTCTTGGCACCAAGAATCGAAACTGACTAATGATGGATAGAAATTTACCAATTGAACCAGCAGGTTTCACAAAAAGTGACTTAGCCAAATATCCCTTTTTAAAGGAAACTGCCCGATACCTTTCTCCTTTAGATCTTCAAATTGAAGATTTAACCAGTCCTGATATGCACCAGATTTTAGACCGTGCAATGGAACGTGTAACCTCGGCAATAACTGACCTTGTGAGTAACTCTTTAATTGACACACAAGAAACATATCTCAAAAAAGAATCACAAGAGATAATTTCTTTTCCTGTTGCAATCATGCTTATTTCTGCAACTGACAACTCCCTAATAAAAAAACGGTATGCATTAGCTGAAGCTAAACAGGCAACGAACGCGTTATTTTCAGAGTCAAAAGAGTTTATTTTAAAAATTGCTTTTGACTTTGGTTGGAAAATCGCTTTAGCTCCATCTGATAGTGCGTTTGATTTTGTTTTGTATTTTAACGATTTTTTACAAAATGCTAGTCATCTTCATGCTGCGAAATGGAAAATAGTGAACAGTAAACTTTCTGAGGGTAATGTGTACCTTAACAAACGCGACATTATACGTTTACTTCAAGAAGAGATAAAGCGACGAATAGACAAACGGTTCAACAGTGTCCTTATAGAGAAATATCCGACTGAGATTTCTGAGTTAGCAGAAAAACTCAAAACTCTTGCGACAGAACATATCAGACAAACTGAAGCTGATTTTCCAAAAGTGGTTGTTCAAGAGGCTTTTCCTCCCTGTATCAATACTCTTTATGATACTGCCTCAAAAAACCATCATTTATCTCATATGGGTCGGTTTGCACTAACAACTTTTCTAGTAAACATAGGTATGAGCGCTGAATCTGTAACTGAACTTTTCAAATCTTTTTCTGACTATAATGAACGCCTTACTCGCTATCAGGTTGAACACATTGCTGGTGAACGAGGTTCAGGCACAAAATATACCTGTCCACAATGTTCAATTCTTCAAACTCACAATGTTTGTAAAAACCGTGATGACCTCTGTAGACGTATCTATCACCCGTTGAAGTATTATAAAATCAAATCTGGAACGACACTGCAGACTCAGTCTGAAACCTTGGAAAAATTAGCGGCTAAAAAATAGTTAAACCTCCAATCAAAAAACAAAGGTCATTAAAGATAACATACAAAATATTTCTTTTGTAGTTAGGGTTAAATTAGGGAAAAATATATTTTATTTTAGGTGTTATCTGTGTCCTCGAGGGATTTTGTCTACTCCAAGTTCGTAGAGTTTTACAATAACCCCTCAACAATGGTTCCTATCCCCTCAAGTTTTGCACATCGCGAGTTTGCTTATCTTATGTTTAAGGAGCGCTTCATGGTTCGTCACAAACGTTTCGAAAGTATGCAAGCGTTTCAGAATGTTTTGGCCAGAAACGTGCCTTCGGACGTTTATCATTCCTGTGCTTACTATGAACAACCTGATCTTGAAATGGATAAAAAAGGCTGGATTGGCTCTGACCTTGTTTTTGATATAGACGCAGACCACATTCCTACGTCATGTGGTAAGATTCATGATGAATGGGTCTGCCAAAAGTGTGAGTTTAGCGGAAAAGGCATAACTCCTGAAGAATGTCCCATTTGTAGTGGTGATAGGTTTTCAGTTAAAACTTGGCTTTGTGATCTCTGTATTGAATCAACTCGTGTAGAAACCGCCAAACTAGTTGATATACTCACAAAGGACTTTGGATTTGCTGCTAACGAGTTACATGTCTTCTTTTCTGGACATCGTGGTTATCATGTACATGTGGAAGATGAGGTGGTACGTTCGCTTGATGCGTTATCAAGAAAAGAAATTGTTGATTATGTGACTGGACTTGGTTTGTCTGTTCTTGACAAGTCTTCAAAAGAAAAGTCTATCCAAGGGCGAACACGTGTTGCAACTACAAAAAAATTTAGTCTGCACAATTATGGTTGGAATCAACGACTAAAAATGGGTATGATAAAATTTCTTTCAACGGCATCGGATGAGGATCTGAAAAAATTGAACAATAATCTGTTTAAAAATAAGAGTTTTATTCTTAAGCAGCGGGTTATTGAGGAGAGTCGTTGGGACGATGTTACGGGCGTTGGTGTGGCAACATGGCTTAAATTAGCTGAGCAAGCTAAAATTTTGGGGTCGGCAAATATTGATACAGTTGTAACTACCGATATCCACAGACTAATCAGAATGAATGGTACTTTACATGGTAAAACAGGGTTGCTTAAAATAGAGTTCCCAACACACAAGCTTGATGATTTTGACCCGTTAACTCAAGCAGTAGCTTTTAAAAAGGACACTGCTAAAGTATTGGTCTCTGACGCGCCTAAATTTAGACTGGGTGGCGCAACATGGGGCCCATACAAAAATGATAAGGTCGTGTTGCCCACTGCTGTGGCAGTTATGCTTATCCTAAAAGGCAGAGCTGAGGTGACAAATTAATGTATGATGAACTATACCAAGCATGGAAACATGAAATAACAGAATCTACTCTTGGTATTTTGCCACGCGATTTTTACGAAGGTATCACACGATATCTGCGTAAAATAACTGAAGAAAGCAATCTAGCAGACAACAAGTCGCTTAAAATAGTTCTGCTTGAAAAGGAAGCTACAAATGTTAAGCGTATACTTGGAGAATTGCTATGGTTAAGATACAAAAAATTGGTCAAATTTACTACCCAAACACAAAAACTTTCTACTGAGCTGTTAGCTTTAGAGGAAATTCAAATTTTCGAAAGTTTTGTTCCTTTTACTGAGGCATACCAAAAGTTTGCTAAAAATTTGCTTCAAGGACAAACCCGTAAGTCAAGTCAAGAAACTCGTAAACGTGTTACCTTGCGTTTTTCCAAAGATATTCCTCAAATTGTGGGTGTTGACATGAGACCCTATGGTCCGTTCATTGTTGAAGATCTTGCATCCTTGCCTGTTCAAAACGCTAAAATTTTTGTAAAGCAAGGTTTAGCTGTAATAGTTGATGTAACCTGACTGTCTTGTTTCGATGATGGGTGTTATGATGCTGTTTAACAAGTTATCTTTTTGTGTCTGATTCGATAGTTGATATGGTGCACAAAAATCTGTTGTAAGTCTGTAATTATGCTGAAAATGGTTTTAAGTGGTGTAAAATACGTTTTTTAACCTGTTGCCTTGTTTATCGACCGTATTGTTTTGTTTGACGGTTCTTTGTTTTAATTTTAAAAGTGAAAAGGTATAAGAATAGGTGCGTTACTTTTATGGAAAGCTAAAGCTGGTAGTGAACAAAGTGAACGTTCCTAAAGAAGTCAAAACTTACTGTCCGAAATGTAAAGATCATGAAGCTCACGCTGTATCTCTATATAAAGCTGGAAAACGTAGAGCTCTAGCAGTTGGTGAACGCGCTCACGCTCGCGAAAAAAGAGGCTATGGTGGACAAAAATATCCACTCCAACATGAATTCGCCAAAACGACAAAGAAGCAAACTCTACGTTTGAAATGCAAGAAATGTGGCTACATGCGTCATAAAGATGGAATAAGGTTAAGAAAATTAGCCCTAGTTTAAATCTATAATGGAGTTAAAATGTTATGTCAGAATGGAATAAACTTATCCCCAAACCGAGTAGCACTTTTTTGCGTGTTAAATGCTTAAAATGTGGTAATGAGCAACTGGTGTTCAGTCACGCAACAAACAAAGTAGCATGCAATGTATGTAGTGAAACCTTAGCTTCTCCTGCTGGTGGAAAAGCCAAAATTAACGGTGAAATCCTCTCAGCATTAGAATAAGCAAAATGGGTGATATTGTAAAATGGCAGAGCGTAAGTCTGAATGGCCAGAGAGTGGCGACTTAGTAATTGTTACTATAGAGTCTGTAACTGACTATGGTGCTTACGCAAAACTTGACGAGTTCGATAAACGTGGACTGCTTCACGTTTCAGAAATTTCTTCTTCATGGATTCGTAATATCCGCGATTTTGTACGTGAAGGGCAAAAAGTTGTCCTCAAAGTTTTACGTGTAGATTCTGAAAAAGGCCATATTGATCTTTCTTTACGTCGAGTTACTAAACGTGAACGTATCGAGAAGGTCATGTCTTGGAAAAAGGAACGCAAAGGTGAAGCTTTACTCCGTGAAGTTGCAACAAAAGTCGGCTTAACTGGCGATGAGCTTTATCAACAAGCTGGCGAAAAAATTGATGAAAAATTTGGCATATATGAAGGATTTGAAAAGGCCGTAAAAGAAGGTCCCGAGGTATTAACAAAAATCGGAGTTCCAGAAAAAATTGCTGCTGCCTTTGCTGAAGTTGGAGAAGAACGTATTCACGTAAAAATGGTCAAAGTTAAAGGCGTCCTTGAAATTAGATGCATGAAACCAAACGGTGTAAAAGTGATCAAAGAAGCTTTTGCAGCTGCAAAAGTAGAAAAACTTCGTGTAGCCGATGTAAAATTCTATGTAATCGCAGCACCAAAGTACAGCATTGAAGCTAGGGCAGAGAATTATAAAAAAGCTGAAGAAGTCTTCCAGAAAGCTGCTCAAAGTGTCGTGTCGAGCATTACTAAAGCAGGCGGACAAGGCACTTTTAGAAGGGAAAAATAATTGGTTTGGCAACTACGAAAATGTGCTAACTGCAAGCATTACACATTAAACAAAGCAAACTGTCCTTACTGTAATAGTGTTGTAAAAATTCCTCATCCAGCAAAGTTTTCACCTGATGATAAATATTTGAAATATCGCTTGGCAATGAAAAGAGGCAACGACGAATAATGAAAGAATCATACATTAAAGAACTTCAGCAAATACAACCTAACAATCCCATCTTAATCGAAGGTCTTCCAGGTTTAGGTTTAGTTGGCAAAATCGTCATGCGTTATTTGATCAAACAGTTGAAAGCCCAAAAAATTGCTTATCTATATTCCCCACACTTTCCATATTTTGTCTTAGTTAACAAAAAAGGTAACGTACGCCTGTTACGTGGCACCTTTTATTATTGGAAAAATCCTAAAGAGGATGCAAACGATCTTATATTATTCACTGGCGATAGTCAGTCACAAACCATTGAAGGGCAATATGAAATCACTGACTGCCTGTTGAACTACGCCGAGAAAAACCATGTACACACTCTTGTAACAATTGGTGGCTACCGTATGGAAACAAGCGACAAACCCAAAGTCTTTGTTGCAGCAACCAATAAAACGACACTCGATAAATCCATCGTAGCAGGAGCCACATTGAGCAGTTCAGGAAGCCCAATTGTTGGAACAGCAGGTTTAATCTTGGGGCTATCTAAATTTAAAAAAATTGTTGCACTCTGCCTTCTGGGCGAAACACGCGGATATATCCCTGATCCATTAGCAGCAAAAAGTGTACTTGAAATCCTAAAAAACACTTTCAACTTTGATATTGATCTAGACGGATTAAATGAAGAAATCGCTCGAGCAGAAAAAATGGTTACCCGCTTACAAGCAATTGAAGAAAAACGCGTTCTGCAAGCAGAAGAAATAAAGAAGGAAGACGAAAAGAAAACAACCTATATATCTTAATCTTTTTTCCTTACGCATTTTTCTCTTATTCCATAAATAGCTACTCATAGACATGGTAAAAACATGTATTTGTGTCTAGATTACTTTATTTACGGTTAACTTCAGCAAATTTTTGGCTTGTAATCAGTAGCTTCTTTAGCTATCTTTTAGGTTTTCTTTAGACATCCTTCGCGCGGTTCGTAGATGGTGCCTTCTCGGAGTAGTTGACTTATCATGCGTTCAATTTCGCCTCTTGGGATTTTATGGTTAGTTTCTAATTCGGTGACAAATGTCTCTCTTTCTACAATGCCTGTTTGTTTTTCCATGTCTATGAGAACTGATAGGACTATATGGTAGCGGTCTCTGATACTTTTTGGTTTACCTGTCATGATAATGTCAATGTCTACTTTGAAGTTGGATAGGTCAATTCCGACTTCTTCAAGCGATTTTTTCATGATTGCTATTGCTGCTTCTGCATCTTCTGCTGTTACTTCTCTGCGTAGTGCTACACGTGCACGCGCTTCGGCACATCTAACTAATGATTCAAGTTGTCGAGCAGTAATTGCTACAGGCGAACCTTCTGACTCGCTTGCATTACGCATAGCCAGATAAAATTCTTTAAGTCTTTTTAATGCATCCGTGTTCAATGCTGGGTATATACTTTTAGCGTAGCTGACATATTTACGCAAGAGATCTGACTCGATTGGTGCTTCAACTGGACTTATGCCCCGTCTGTGAATTTCTAAGATGTGTTCTGACATTTTGCTATCTGTTTCTTTGTTGGGTACATCACGTAACACAAAGATTAAATCAAAACGTGAAAGTATGGTGACTGGTAGGGAAATGTTTTCGGCTACTGTACGGTTTGGTTCATATCTGCCCAGAGATGGATTGGCTGCTGCTAAGACGGATGTTCGTGCGTTAAGTGTTGCAACGATGCCCCCTTTGGCTACTGAGACGGTGTGTTGTTCCATGGCTTCATGTATGGCAACTCGATCTTCGGGACGCATTTTGTCCATTTCGTCAATACATGCTATGCCTTTGTCTGCCAGAACAAGTGCTCCTGCTTCAAGTGACATCGAGCCACCTTTTTCGCGAACAACTGCCGCGGTTAAGCCAGCGGCGGTGGTGCCTCTACCTGAAGTGTATAGACCTCTTGGTGCGATGCGTGAGACGTATTGAAGCATTTGTGATTTAGCGGTACCTGGATCACCTATGATTAGAGCGTTCATTTCGCCTCTAACAGTCATGTCTGGGAGGCTTCTTGAAACTCCTCCAAAGAGCAGGTACATGACTGCTTCTTTTAGATGTTCATTTCCAAAGATGGATGGGGCAATGCTGTTCATGATTTTTTTGTGAACAGAGGGATCACGTGAAAGTTCTATTATTTTTGCTTCTTCTTCTTGTGAGGGGGGTGAGGTTTCAGGTTCTTTGCCTAAAAGTTCAACAGAGTTAGCTTCTATTTGTAATATGAATGTACGCAGTTTTCCCATACCGACTAGTGATGGTGCATGGGCACGGACTATGCCAACTATGGAGACGTGGTCTCCAGGTCGTGCTTGATCCACAATTTCGTCACCAACTAATTTTACTGCTAAAACTCTGGGCAGTTGCCCTGGGGGTAGATCTTCTGGTTTTTCTTGTAATCTTAGATCTTGAGAATCTATGAATGTTGATTCTTCTTGTGCAAACTCAAACGGACCGTCTTTTCCGCAGTCGACACCCATGCAAACTGCTGGAGCTCTAAGAAATTGTCCTGTTTGTTCAATTTTCATCATTGTTCCACATCGTTTGCATTTATATGATGCTTGCAGAACCATTGGGCGAACGGGGGTAGCACGGACGACTATGCCTTCAACAAGAATTAGCTTACCCATATTTTTGGAGCCTATTTTGCGTAATACTTCTTTGCCTAAAAGTTTGGCAATGCGAATGATTATTTTTTCTATTTTTCCCGCGTATTCCTCATCTTCAATTCTTAATTGCTCATATGCAGCTTTGCTTGCGTATTCTAAATATTCTTCAGGTTTGTTGAGCAACTGTTCTGCTAAGTTTTGGTCAAAACTGTATAATTCATCAAAATTGATTGTGATACTGGTTTTTCCTGTAATGGCTAACTGACCAAGTTTTGCTCTATATTTTTCTTTTTGGCCTTTTTCAGAATCTATTTTAAAAATTTTGAAAAATTCCAAGAAACGTTCCTGTGGATCAACTTGGTCAATGTTTTTAGCCATTTGTCTTTTCGCCTATTGTTTTCCTTGCTTTTGAAGAATTTGATTTTTCCAAGTGGAAATTATTTCGACAAGTTGTTCATAGATGATTTTTTCTTCTGAGGTCAGTTTCTTTAATATTTGATCACTTTGAGCTGAAGCTGATGACAGGGCTATAATTTTTTTAAGCCGTGAATTGATGATATCTTTTGCTAACGCTTTAACTTTGTGATACTCTTGAATTTTTTCAGGCTGAACCGCTTCAGCCTCAGCAAAAGTTAAAAACCTGCGAAGTTTTGGGTAAAAATCTTGTGGTAATTCTGAAATCATGCCTGGAATCTGAATACCCTCTTTCCACTGCACCTTGTAAAGTTTACTTCCATCTAGAACCGCTTCTTCTCTTAGGTGTACAACACCTGTGGCTTGCAGTTCTTTGGCTATCCAATAGTAAACTTGGTACTCATTCCCCGCATCAAACGGTCCTACATTTAAACCCGCCAATTTTATTTCAGCAAAGTTGCGGTTGGCAACAACAGTAATAAGCGAATTCTCATAACAAAAATCTAGTATTCCAATGTTTGTGTGCACTCTTTTCCCTCTCAAACTGTTTTGCCCTTTTATCAGCTATAAATAATGATAGAAATGCATTAAAAGGATTCTATGGGAAAATCTATTTTTCAACAATAGTATCTGTGCCTGTTCTGCTGTTTGAAGGTGTCTTTTGGCATATTGCTGACAATTTTTAACAAACAACTTGAGAATTATTGGCTATATTTGTCAAGTTTCTATTCCGCAAAATTAAGTGTTACCTATAGAAAGTCGTCTGATGTCTGCGATTTTAGCTCTTAATTGTAAAACAACCTTAAATTGATGTTTTAATAACGTGACAAATGCCTATAGACGTCAACTAACCATGTGTTGTTAGTCCACATCTTTTTACAATTGGGCGTATTGTGTGAAATTAAAGGCTTAGTGACAGGTTATTGTCTGAAATGTATGAGTTAGGGGTATTAGGTGAAATAGTGTTAAACCGTAACTTTTAGTGGTTAGGGAGCTAGGTTTTGGTTGAAAGAGTAGCCTTTGGATCTAAAATCGATAAACCCAGTTTCTCACACAAAATCTTAGCCTGCTTAGTATACTCAGCCATACGCCA